>WAKU01000098.1 GCA_015523195.1 Thermococcus sp. | reverse complement strand
TTTTCCGGTGGGCTGGACTCAACGGCCTGCCTCTACTGGGCGAAGAGGAACTACGACGAGGTCATAATGCTGACCATAAACTACGGCAGCAACGAGGAGAAGGTGACGAACAGAGTGGCGGAGTTCTTCTCGAAAGAGCTGGACGTTCCGCTGAAGATAATAAGGCTCGACTTCCTTGAGGAGTTCTCCAAACTGAGGGGCACCACGCTCGTAGGCGGGGAGACGCCGAGAGTTACAGCAAAAGAGCTCGAAGACATGGAGTTTACCCGAGAAACTGCCAAGAGCGTCTGGGTTCCCGCTCGTAACGTGGTTTTAATAGCGGTCGCCGCTTCGCTTTTGGATGCCCTCGGCGGCGGGGACATAATAGTTGGCTTCAACGCCGAGGAAGGAGCAACGTTCCCGGACAACACCCCCGAGTTCGTCGAGAAGATGAACGAGATGCTCCGCTACGGGACGCTGAACGAGGTCAGGGTTGTGGCTCCCCTCATTAACCTGGACAAAAAGGGGATAGCGAAGCTTTTGAAGGAGTTAAACGCGAAGTACGAGTACTCCAACTCCTGCTACATGCCGAAGGGCTTCACCGAGGACGGGAAGCCAATACACTGCGGCCAGTGCGAGAGCTGCGTGAGGAGGCATCGCGGACTCATCGAGGGCATAGGCGAGGACAGGACTGTCTACGCGGTCGAGCCGAAGATCTAATGAAGGAAGGCCCGCATTACCGCAAGATTTATAAGTCCACTTCGGCCTTCTATCTTTTGACGTGGGGCGGTAGCTCAGCCTGGGAGAGCGCCGGACTGAAGATCCGGGTGTCGGGGGTTCAAATCCCCCTCGCCCCACCACTTTTGCCTGCGGTGGTAGTCTAGCCTGGTCCAGGACACCGGCCTCCCAAGCCGGTAACCCGGGTTCGAATCCCGGCCACCGCACCACAACAGCCCTTGCAAAGCAAGCGCTGGTGGAAAATTATGTGCCTTTCTACAAGGTTCAAGTTCTGAAAGGGATTTGATTCACCTGCTCTGTATAGGGGCAGGTCTAAGGTTAAACCCCCTGAAGATTGTCCCTTAAGCAGTACGCAACTGCTCTTCGATCTTTTATGAGAAGGCACTATTTTGGCCATCTATAGAATTCCTTACCTGTTCTCCCCAAAAGGATTCCTGCCAGGATGAGGCAAAGCCCGAAGACCGTTGAGGCCTCTATCCTCTCCCCCACCGCCAGCGAGATGAAGAAAAGGCTCAGGAAGGGCACGAGGTAGGCCAAATTCGAGGCGAACTCCATCTCGTCCTCTATAGCCCTGTACCAGATGAGAAAGGTAACCCCCATCTCGAATAGGCCGGCGTAAACCGCTCCTAGGAGCCCCTTGATGGGAGGAAGGACGAGCCCGCCAGAGAAAGCCAAGGCGAGGAAAACGTAGGCAGAGCTGAAGAGGAAGTTCCAGAAGGTTTTCTCGATGAGGGGGCGCTTATCTCTCAGGTTCAAAAGCCAGTATGTAGCCCATACAACCGCGCTCCCGAGGGCTAATGCAACCCCGGCTGGGTTCGAGAAGTCAAGCCCCCTCAGGTTTCCCCTCGTGGCCACGATAAAGGCACCAAAGAAGCCGATGAAGAGTCCAATAACTACCCTTATTCCGGGCCTCTTCCCGAGGAGCGGAACCGAGAGTAGGACGAGCATCAGCGGCCAGGTGTAGTTCAAAGCCTGCGCCTCCTGAGCCGGAAGCATGTCATAGGCCGAGAAGAGGACGGTGTAGTAGAGAACAAGGAGAAGGCCGAGGTAGGCCGAGCGGAGGTTCTGCCTCCGTATAGAGAACTCGCGGGAGTGGAGTATTCCAAAGACGATAAGGGAAGTTAGCGAGGCGTAGAATAGGAGCTGAAGTGGGGTCAGATACCTCAGCGAGAGCTTGAAGGCGGAAGCAACAGTTGACCAGAGGAGCACTGCGAGGAGAGCGTGCCTTTTGGGCATGTCTGGAGATGGAGCGGGAGGAATAAAAATCTATCCGCTCTCCTTCAGAACCCGCTCAACGACCGGGTCAACTATGCGGTACTTCCTCCTGCCATCCACGGATTCCCGGATTATCCAGCTCATTTTTTCCAGGCTGTCCAGGAGTTTTGCAAGCCTCGACTTTGGGACTTCCCGCCCCTTTACGGCTAAATACTCCCTGAGGAGCTCCCAGCGGTTGTAACCTTTTGCGATGCCCTCAAGGATCAGGACGTAGCGGGGGCTTCTCCTTTCGAGTTCCTTGAGCTCTCCCCTGAGGAAGCCTTCGGCCCTTTTTAAGACGCTCTCAATCGCGGATTTAAGGTTACCCTCCTTGATATAGGCCCGCCCAAAGTCCACAAGCCAGCCAGGAATTCCGTCAAGGACGTCAACTGCCCTTTCAATATCCTCCACCGGAACTTCAACATCCATCTCCGCGAAGCCACGTTTCAGGAACTCGATGGAGAGACTTCTTGAAAAGGGCATCAGCCTTACTTCCCCGTAACTCCTTCCGTAGAGTGGGCTCTCGTACTCGTCAAGGCCGAGGAAGTCGTGGAGGAGACCGACCTCCGAACCCGTCAGGATGAACCTGAGGTTCTCAAGGTTATCGTAGGCATAGGCAAGGAGTGCTAAAAACTCCCGTCCCCCGCGGGAACCGTAGAAGCGGAGGTATTGGGCCTCGTCCACACCTATAACAGCCCCGACCTCATTAAGGGCCTCAAGGACGTCGGAAATTTGAAGGGATTTCTCGAACCTGAGCTCAATCCCCTTTACTTTCACGCCATTAATTGTCTTCATGGCCTCAATAAGAAGGCTCCTAAAGTCCTTGCGCAGGGAGTTGAGGGCCCTCTCAAGTTCCCTCCTCAGGGAGTCTGCCGTTATCCAGCCACCTGAATCGAAGTACATTTTCCTGGCGTCTATGTAAACGCCACCCTCAATCTCGTTGAGCGTTGCCCTCAGGAGGGAGCTTTTACCAACCCTCCTTATCCCGAGGAGGAGCGTTAAGGGCTCATCAGCTGATAAGAGTGCCTCAAACTCCTCCCTTCTGTCAAATAACTCATCAATGCTCCTCTTGGGCCTCGGGTCGAACAGCATAGGTAACGCCCCCGTTACCAGGTAACGCCCCCATCACCTATAAGCCTTTGGGTGTGCGAGAAAACATGAGAGAAAAGATGGGGAAATCACTCCTCCCTGAAGGCGCCGTACTTCTTGGGATTGTAGAAGGGCGGTGCAATGGTAACGGCCCTCTTGGACTTGCCCCTTATCTCGACCTCAATTTCCACGCCCGGTTTTGCGTATTCCGGCTTCACGAAGGCTATTCCAATCCCTATGCCGAGGAGCGGGGAGAGGGTTCCGCTCGTTACCTCGCCTATGGGCTCGCCGTTCGCGTAGACCTTGTAGCCCTCCCTCGGAATTCCCCTGTCAACCATCTTGAAGTGCACCATCTTGCTGGGTAAACCGCGCTCCCTCTGCTTCAACAGGGCTTCCTTCCCTATGAACTCCTTGTCCCAGAAGATTGCGAACTCAAGGTTGGCCTGGAGCGGGGTAACTTCATCAATGTCGGTGCTGAGGAGCTGCTTTTCTTTCGTCTCGTTTCCGTAGAGGGTGTAGCCGGCCTCAAGGCGAAGCGTGTCCCTCGCGCCCAGTCCCGCGGGCTTTATGCCGTACTTCTCGCCGGCCTCAAGAATCGTTTTCCAGACGTGGAGTGCCTTCTCCGGCTCACCCCTCTTGGCCGGATCCGGATGGTAGGGGTTCCTGTCTTCGAAGTAGACCTCGAAGCCGTTCTCGCCGGTGTAGCCGCTCCTTGAGAGGAGCATCTTTATCCCGTCGAGCTCGACCTCCTTCGCCTGGAACCACCAGAGCTCGTTGATGTCTATGCCGAAGAGGTCTTTGGCGAGGTCCCTGGCTTTAGGCCCCTGTATCGAGAACATGGCCATGTCGTAGGTCTTGTTTTCGATTTCGAGATCAAGATCGCCGAACTTCTCTATCCCGCGCTTTATCGCGTTGAACCATGCGTCGAGCTTCTCGAAAGCGTCGCTGTCACAGACCATCATGTAGGTGTCGTTCCCGAGGTTGAAGACCAGCGTTTCGTCCTTTACAGCTCCCCTCTCGTTGAGGACGAGGGTGTAGGTTCCGCTTATCGCGGGTGGCTTGCTTATGTCGTTCGTTGTTACGTACTGGAGGAACTCCAAGGCGTCTTTACCGCGGAAGAATATCTCCCCCATGTGGGAGACGTCGAAGATTCCGACGCCGTTCCTAACGGCTAAGTGCTCCTCCTTTATGCTCGAATACCAGATGGGCATCTCCCAGCCCGCGAACTCCTCAACCTTTTTAGCGCTCTCCTTATGCCAGTCGAAGATGTGAACCCTCTTGACCATAGCTATCACCGTTGGAACTTGAACACGGTCGTTATAATCTTTTCACTCAATGTACCTTATGGCCTCTGCCGGCTTCAGTTCAGCCGCCTTCTTAGCGGGGTAGATGCTTGCGAGGAGACCTATTATCAGGGTCACTCCAAAGGCAACGACAACGACCCTGAGGTCAACGACCGGGCCCGGGAGGCCGGGGGTCTTAGCCCTTAAAAGCCCAACGACTATCTCCGCCATCAGAACCCCGAAGCCGAAGCCTATGATTCCCCCGATCAGGGTCATCATCATGCCTTCCAGGAGTATCATCTCAAGGACGAACCTCTTCTTAGCTCCAAGAGCCCTGTAGGTCCCTATCTCCCTCGTCCTCTCCATGACCGAGGTGAGGAGTGTGTTTATCACACCCAAGGCGCCGACGAAGAGGGCTATGCTTCCTATGCCAATGAGGAGGTTGTTGAGCATCTTCTCTATCCTGAAAACCGTCTTGACGCCCTGGCTCTCTGTTATTACCGTTGAGGAGGGCAGGCGCTTCTGGACGTCATGTTTGACCTGCTCGACGAAGGAAACGTCATCTACCCAGAGCTCGATGAAGCTTATCCTCCCCGGCTCGTTGTACATGGCCTGCAGGGCCTGGAGTGGGACGAAGACGCTCGTGTCAATAAAGCCACCTATGACGCTCTGGCCGCTTTCCTGAAAGCTCCCCGAGACTTTAAACTCCCAGGGACGACCGTTTTCACCGTACAGTTTTATGGTCTGGCCCGGGAGGATGGCCCAGTTTAGATAGCCCCCACCTTCCTTCTGTATCCTTCCGTTCGCAAGGGAGTACCCGAGTATTGCCTTGAAGAGGGAGCCCTGTGGTATGAATTGACCCCTCTGAAGTGGGGGGCCCGTCAGGGCATAGAACCTCTGGGCGTCCCGCGGGATCACCCCCATAACCGTAACGGGTATCTGCCAGCCCCTGTACTCCATCACGGTGAACTTAACGAGA
>WAKU01000097.1 GCA_015523195.1 Thermococcus sp. | reverse complement strand
GTTATCCCCTCGATTTCCCTCACTCCAGCCCTCTTCTGGCCGTCAAGTTTCTTCCTCAGCTCGTCGCCAAAGCGCCAGAGTATTCTCCGCGGGTCGAGGAGAAGTTCCCTCTCAACACCATCGAGGACTTCCTTGAAATCCCATTTGAACTTCTGGGGTTTCTCTTCCTCCTTCCCGAAGAGCGTGAAGCGACCGGTCTGCCATTCGCGGAGGAGCCATTTAGCAGTTTCCTCAAGGTCAACCTCTCCACCGGCCTTTATGAGCCCCCTTCTCTCGCCGATTTTTCTCAGTATCTCCTCCTTGTTCTCAAACTCCTCGATGCCAAACTTTTCGGTTATCGCTTCCTTTCTCGTCTCAAGGATGCGGGAGATGAGCTTTAGGGCTGGCTTTACAGGTTCATCTATCTTGTCGGCCGGAAAGCCTCCCTTTATCACCAGCTCGTCGAAATCGTCAATTGGGACGACTCCAGGTGAATCCAGAAGCCATATCCTCTTGCTCAGCCGTATCAGGTGCTTACCCTTTGTATAACCCGGTATTGGGGCGGTTCCAACGGCCCTCTTTCCCTTTAGGGTGTTGATTATCGTGCTCTTGCCCACGTTGGGGTAGCCTATGAGAGCAACTTTTACCCTCTCCTTTTCCTCCAGCAGGGGCTTCGCGAGCTTTTTGATTTCTCTCCTAAGGATTCCCGTTCCCTTCCTTTCCCTCGCGCTTATGAAGACCACCGGAATCTCGCTCCTCCCCTTGTACTCCTCTGTCCACTCCCTCGGCACTAAATCGGCCTTGTTCATGGCTATGAGTAGGGGCTTTCCGCTCTCCTGGATAAGCCTTTCAAGCTTTCTGTTGCGCGTTCCTATCGGGTCCCTGGCGTCGACTACCTCAACGACAAGGTCAGCCTCGTCTATTACCTCCCTCACCACTCGCCACGCTTTCCTCTGCTTCATCCCTAACCACCGTTACCTCGAATATTACTGTCCCCCCGTCTGTGTAGGGCGGGCCCGGGTCAAGGCACTGAATGTAGGCTTTCTCCCCCTTGCCAAGCCCGAGTTCGCTCGGTTTAATACCCTTTCGGAGGGCGACGATGTAAGGCAACAGCGAGGCAAATGCATGGGTGCATATCGCGTCGGTTTCGTCAAGCTTCACCCTCGGCCCCTCAATGACTATCCTGTCGCCGGGCTTGAAAACGGGGCATCTGCCCCTTATCTCCACCACTTTAATCTCAAGCCTCTCCATGGGTGCTAATTTCAGTTTTCACCTCAAAAGGTTATCCAAGTGCCGGGGAGCGGCCAGCCCAAAACCCATCGCCGCCCGGAGGGGGGGCAGGGAGCAACCAGTTACCGAAATCTAAATAAAGATAAATCCCCTAACAGAATCCGATTGAAAAAAGCATTACAATAACGGTTATGGTGGTGTTCACGGTGGCCGAGGATATCGAAGCCAAGATTAGAAGGCTTAGAGAACTGGGCAAGGCAACCGCCGAGCCCGAGACCCCATCCGCTCCAGTTCCGGGGCCCGCCCCAAAGGCGAGACCGCCGCGCAGGCCAAGAAGGTTGGGAAGCATAAGGGAGAGGGAGAGGAAGAAGAGGATAATCATAGGGGCATCGGTGTTAATTCTCATAATCCTCGTGGCTTCCCTCGGTGTTTACGTCTGGTACTCAAACAGGGCAAAGGAAGAGCTCAGGAACGCCAAACTCCAGAAGATCCATGAGCTCAACTCCTACTTCAAGGGCCCGATAATGAACACGAGCTACGGAAAGGCAACCTATCAGGAGCTGTACAGCAGGATAAACGCGGCCCGCTCGAAGGAAGAAGTCCAGAGGATAGACGTTGTATCTGCCTACAAGAAGGTTCTGACGAGATACCAGCAGGAGCTCGCAAAGAAGAAGGCTGAGGAAGAGCAGAAGATGCTGAACGAGGCGAAGGCCAACAAGAAGGCCGAGATAAACCTGCTGTTCCAGTCGCTCCTCGCCCAGCCGCTCCCTGATCAGCTCAAGAACCAGGTGCTTGAGGTTAAGAACTCGCTCATTCAGGACGTTGAAAACGCGACGAGCGTTTCGGAGGTAAAGGCCATCAACGCCGTCCCGTACCTCACCCAGCTGTGGAGGGACTACTACTCCTACAAGATCGATTCGGTCAAAGGCAAATACGTCGTCCTCGAATTCAACGGAAGGAAGACCATATACTCCAAGGAGGATGCGAAGGCCTACATATCCGGGATACCGAACTACACAACGCTGATGATGTACACGGTTGAACCGGTGAAGTTCGTGAAGATAGCGGTTCTCCTAACGAGGGAGCGCGTTGTTGGAGGCTTCATAGAGCCCAACTCCACAGTTATGATCTTCGCAAAGAACGGCACTAAGAATTACATGAAAATAGCAGATATGGGGCATGTTGACATGGTTCTGCTGCCCTCGGACGCCGGCATAATAAACCTCAACGAACAGCAGGGCAGCAGCTCATCGAGCAGCTCCACATCGAACTCCCAGGAATCCAGCAACCAGCAGAGCTCCGCAAGCGCCGGTCAGACTTCGGTGAACCAGGGAGGGAGCTCAAGCAGCTCCGAGAGCTCAAGCAGCTCGTATTCAGAGTCCTCATCGGCGACCAGCTATTACTCCGTCAACTTGGGGGAGATAATGAGGGCCATATCCTCGGGGAAGATAGCCGGCTCAGCCGACACGATCAAACAGCTCCAGAACTACGGGGACAACCTGCTGGCCCTTGAGGAGAAGCTTCAGCTCCAGAACGTTCCAAACGGCGTTCCATTCCTCGTTATAGTGGAAGTGCCCTCGGTATACGTCCCTGACGTCCTGAGCCACATGGATTCCCTCTACATCGGAGAAGTCGTGGGAGAGAGCTGAAGGGGTGTTGAGGGTGAGAAGGGAACTCATAGCTTTCATCGCAGTTCTTTCATTGTTGTCCTTGTCCCTCCCCGCTATAGCCGAGGATTACACTCTTCCGGGCGGCACGTACAACAACATAGGCCTCTCCGCGACGCTGACGCTCGATGTAAACGTCACCCTACTCAACCTCGCCCCCTATCCGAAGTTCATAGTGGTCAACCCGCTCTACGACTTCAAGGTGTACAGGATGGGAAACAGCGAGAAGATGGTCTACTCCAACACGACCTCCGGGGGTTTTGCCCACATACTCCCCCCAGACCTCTCGAAGAACACCCTGAACTACCGCGTTGGCTTCTGGGTATACCCCTACGAGACCGTCAAAGTGGAGTTCTCAATAACGCGTGTCCATAACTACGTCCTGCCCCTCCAGGACTACTCTGACCCCTGCGGGACCAACGTCGGGCTCACCCTGCTGAGATACGAGAACGGAACCCTCGTCAGCGGAGAGGTGGGGGAGAGCAACGACCTCTCATCGCCAACCTGCGGCGTTATCTATCCCCAGCTCCTGAACTACCCCATGGTGATAAACTTTAACCAGCTCCTCCCCTCACTCGACGGGTACATAAAAATGCTTAAATACAGGGGAAAGGTGGGTATGCTAATAAGAGACGTCCCTGACAGCACCGATGACAACTCAACTGTAAACCGCGAGTTTCCGCTGTTCTTCGCCCTGAGCGAGCCGCTCCTCTTCCAAGGGGCCGCAGAGGGCAACTACACCCCTCCCTACTCAATGATGTACAGCGACTACCTGAACTTCATACTGGGCTACCGGGGCTTCAGCATGAAAAAGACGCACGAGAGCGTGAAGAAGCCCGAGAACAGCCTCTTCAAGCTCACGGACAGGCTTCTCTCGGGAGGAAGCGTCCCAAGCCCCAAGAAGCCCAACGTAAGTGCCAAGCCCCTCGACTTCCCGATATGGGTCGTCTACATGGGGAAGGGCGTAAACTCACTGACCATAGAATACGATGTGTGGTGGGATAACCTCACTGGGTGAGATTTGTGGTAGAGGAGAAGAAAAAGAAGATTTCCGGATCCTGGATTGATGAGATACTTGGGGGAAAGAGCAACCCCCTCGGGGAGGTGTTTAAAGAGAAAGAGGAGAAGCCCCTCCCCTTCCTGTCCCCGGGGGGCAACCCGCTTGAGGAGATCCTCGGAAGGGGAACCGAGGAGAAGGGCGAGAAGGTGGAGAAGAAGCCCGCCCCAGTTAAAAAGGCCCCAAAGCCGCCCCTGAAGGAGACCGTCGTGAAAAGCGCGGAAAAGGCGAAGCCACCAGAGAAACCCCAAGAAAGGAAAGTGGGGGCCAAAGGGGCCGAGATAGGATCGGGGGTTGACCTGCTCGGTCAGATACTCGGGGGCAGAGGAAGTGCAGGTGGAGGAACTGCCGTAGCTCCGAAGAGGCAGCCCCTCCCGCTCCCAAAGCCGAGCGGTGGCCTCGGCCTCCAGGCCATAATAGGGGAGACCAAACCAGAGGAGCTCAGCTACGCTGGAAGGGCAAAGGTTCTCGATGCCTACGGCAACGTCAGGATACTGAAGGTCAAAGGGGAGCCCGTGCCGATATACGAGATACGCCTTCCCAAGCTTTCAAAGGAGGAGGAAGCTCTGATCAGGCAGGTCAGGGAGAGGGCGATCACTGAGATACAGATAGACCCGACAATGATACCAAACTACGAGGAGAGGAGGAAGATATTCCTGAGGGAAGTCCGGAGGATGCTGAAGGAGGCAGCCCCAAACTTCTCGGAGGGGAGGATAGAGGTTCTCGCGGAGCTCATAGTCCAGAACATGCTCGGCTACGGCCTCCTCGATCCCCTCGTCAGGGACGACAACCTTGAGGAGATAATGGTCATAGGAACCGGAAAACCTGTTTACGTATGGCACAGAAGGTTCTACATGTGCAAGACGAACATAACTTTCCCCGAGGAGAGGGAGATACTGAACATCATAGAGAGGATAGCGAGGGAGGTCGGGAGAAGGATAGACCAGCAGAGCCCCCTCTTGGACGCACGCCTCCCCGATGGAAGCCGTGTTAACGCCACGATACCCCCGATAAGCCTCGACGGTCCGACGATAACGATCCGTAAGTTCAAAAAGGACCCCCTCACGATAATAGACCTCATAAAGTACGGGACGATGAACACGGACGTTGCATCGTTCCTGTGGATACTCGTGGACGGGCTCGGCGTGAAGCCCGCCAACATACTCGTGGCCGGGGGAACCGGCTCCGGCAAAACCACCACCCTGAACGCCTTAGCCATGTTCATACCCCCGAGCGAGCGCGTCATAAGCATAGAAGACACCGCCGAGCTCCAGCTTCCCGTTGAGCACTGGGTGAGACTTGAGACGAGGCCCCCGAACCTTGAGGGGAAGGGAGAAGTTACGATGGACGATCTCGTGAGGAACACCCTCCGTATGCGCCCGGACAGGATCATCGTCGGCGAAGTTCGCGGACCGGAAGCGAGAACGATGTTCACAGCCATGAACACGGGGCATAATGGGGCCCTTTACGATTTCTCGGTCATTCAGCTCTCCGATGGACGCTTCGAGCTCATTGGCAATTTAATCGAGAAGCTCTTCGAAAAGTACTCGGACAGGGTAAAGACCTACAAAGACTTGGAGTACGTGGAACTGGATGAGGAAGACCGCTTTGAAGTGGTGAGCGTCGGAGCCAATCTAAAAGCCGGAAAGCACATCGTCTCAAGAGTATGGCGTAGGAAGGTTAGGGTTGGGGAGAGGCTCCTCAGGATAAGGACGAGAACCGGAAACGAGGTAATGCTCACCAAGACCCACCCGTTCTTCGTCTTCTCGGACGGTGATATCGTTAGGAAGGAGGCGGAAAAGCTAAAGCCGGGTGACAGGGTGGCTGTGATGCTTAATCCACCAAAGCCACCGCAGAGGAGGGCAATGATAACTCCAGATGTCTACGCCGGAATAAGTGACTATTACCTCGTTCCAAACGGAAAAGGCATGGTAGAGGTTCCGAACGATGGGTTACCACCTGAAAAGGCACAGTTCCTGCTCTCGGTCAATTCCAATCTGGTCAGGCTCGTCAGGGAAGTGGACGAAAGGCTCGCCTACGCGATTGGTGTATTACTTGGCGATGGTTATGTCTCATCGAACGGCTACTACCTCTCGGCGACTTTTGATGACGGGGAGTATATGAAGGCTTTCGTCGATTCAATCTCCGAGTTCCTGCCCGAGAGCAGGCCATCCATCAGGGACAACGGGACGAGTACAGTGGTAACCTATGGCTCCAAGATTTTTGCGGAGTTCCTTTCGAGGGCCTTTGGGATACCCAAGGGGAAAAAAGGCAACTGGGATGTTCCCCACTTGGTACTCTCTAACGATGAGCTTATGCGCTACTTCCTAGCTGGGCTCTTCGATGCCGATGGCTACGTCGATCCAAACGGGCCTTCAATAGTCCTGACAACCAAAAGCGAGAGCGCGGCGAGAAAGGTATGGTACGCCCTCCAGAGGCTCGGCATAATAAGCACCGTTACAAGGGTTAAAAACAAGGGCTTCAAGGAGGGTTACGTATTCCGCGTCACTATAAGCGGCGTCGAAGACCTCAGGAAGTTCCGTTCGCTTATTCCGCTCCGCCATTCAAGGAAGAGGGCGAAGCTCGAGGAGATTCTTACCGAGAAGAAAGCCTATAGGGGTAGAAGAACATACCGCGTTCCAGTCTCAAGCGAAATGATAAAGCCCCTCCGCCTCAGGCTCGGTCTCAGCGTTGCGGAACTTTCAAAGTTAGCTTCCCACTACGCTGGAGAAAAAGTTTCAGAGAGCCTCATAAGGCACGTTGAGAAGGGCAGGGTAGGCGAGATAAGGCGCTCAGCACTGAAGGGAATTGCCCTGACGTTTCAGAGGATAGCCAGAGACATTGGTGACGAAGACGCGTGGATAATGGCGAAGCGCCTCCAGCTCATAGCGGAGGGCGACGTTTACTGGGATGAAGTTGTGAGCGTTGAGGAAGTCTCACCTGAAGAACTTGGAATAGAGTACCTCTACGACCTAACCGTTGAGGACGACCACAACTACGTGGCCAACGGAATACTGGTCTCAAACTGTATGGGCACAATCCACTCCAACAGCGCCCGCGAGACGATAGTGAGGCTTGAGAGCCCGCCGATGAACGTTCCAAGGATCATGATCCCGGCACTCGATATAATCCTCATGCAGGTCCGCTTCAACAGCAGAAAGAAGGGCACAGTAAGGCGCGTTACTGAGATAGCGGAGGTCTCGGGTATAGAGGGGGAGAGCATCCAGCTGAACAAGCTCTACAAGTACGATCCCGCAAAGGACGAGCTGACGTCCACTGACGTTCCGAGCAGGGTCATCAACGAGCTCTCAAGGCACACGGGAATGAGCGTGAGCGAGCTTGAGGTGGAGAGGGAGAAGAGGAAGATAGTCCTCGAATGGATGATAGAGAGGGGAATAAGGAGCATCGAGGAGGTCGGTCACTACATAAAGATGTTCTACGTGGACGAGGACACTCTGCTCGAAAAGATAGGGAAAGGGGCCTCCCCAGAGATACGGGAGCAGATAAGGAACGTGATCTGAGGGGGGAGCACCGTGGGGGTTTTCGAGTCGTTCCTGCAGCTGCTTGAAAGGCTTGGCTCAAGGACCATTGAGGTCACGGAGGTTCCGACGAGGAGGATACCGAGGGGAAGGAGCATACAGGAGAGACTCCGGGCCCTCAAGGAGATGCAGAAGGAGGCCGAGGTAAGCAAGGAAGGCGAGAGGGAGAAGGAGATAGAGGAGCTCATAGAGTGGAGGAAAAAAGAGATAAAGGCCTCCTTCGGTGAAAGGCTTGCAGACGCACTCCTCTCCCATTTTAAGGGCCCGATAACATCGATGACCAAGTCAATCAAAGGTTTAGACTACGACCTCTACAGGGCCAACATAAGGATGTCCAAGGAGCGGTACGTTGCGCTGATGTTGGCCACATCCCTCATGGTGGGCATCTTCACATTCCTCTTCGCCCTCCTTCTGGAGATGGACATATTCACGACCTCAATGCTCTCCCTCCTCGGCTTCATAGGCGGCTTCCTGTACATGAGGAACTACCCCAAGATAGTGTGGAAGAGGAGGGTGGCCGAGATCGAGAAGGCCCTCCCCTACGTTCTGCGCCACATAGCGTCGCTCCTCAGCGCCGGCGTGGGTATAGCAGAGGCCTTAGTGTCGGTTTCAAAGGCGGACTACGGGGCTATCTCGGAGGAGTTCGACCTCATAGTCAGGGACATGCGCGGTGGGGCGTCCTTCGAGGATGCCCTTGAGAAGTTCGAGGAGAAAATGGGCTCAGAGAACGTCAGCAGGGTCGTAAAGCAGATACTCAGGGCGATAAAGTTCGGGGGAAACCTCGCCGACATACTCTACAAGATGGCGGAGGACTTCGCCTTCGATTACAGGATGAAGCTCGTCGAGTACGTGCAGAAGGTGAACGGTATAGCCTTCGTCTACATGTTCATGACCATCGTCATGCCCGCGATGTTCATAGTGGCGATCTTAGCGGCTTCGGCCTTCAGCGCCCGGGGCGGAGGTGGAAAGCTGGCCATAGCGCCATCGGCGCTCGCCGTGCTGCTGCTCTTCGCATTCCCCTTCCTATCCCTGCTCATAGTCATGATGATAAAACGCAGTGAACCGAGGTGACTGAGATGGCCAAGGAGGGAGGAAGCACCCTGACGCCTTTAGCAATAAGGGCCCTGGAGAGGCTTATACCGGCCAAATGGCTCAAGAGGTACGAGCTCCTGGTATACTCAGCCGGGATAGAGTTTTTGGCCGTTGAGTATCTCCTGATAACACTGCTCCTCTCGATCATATTCGCGGCCCTGGTGCTCCTCTTCTTCCCGCTGAGCTACGCCCTTCTGACCTTTTTACTGGTGCTCCCCGGGCTCGCTCTCGTGTACCCGTACTGGAGGATAATGAAGAGGATAGAGGACATGGAGTCGAACCTTCCCGATGCTTTCTTCTACCTGGCGAGCTCCCTGAGGGCTGGGATCTCGTTCTCGGAGGCGATGGAAGACCTGACGACGGCCAAGTTCGGGGCCCTCACGGAGGAGTTCAAGAGGGCAGTGAACGAGATAAGGAAGGGCCGCTCGACGGTGGAGGCGCTGAGGGTCATGGCACTGAGGAACAAGAAGTCGCCCGTGATATACCGCTCCCTCATGATAATCATAGAGGCCCTCGAAAGGGGTGCGCCGATGAGCGACGTCTTGATCTACGTGGCCAACGACGTCAGGGAGATCCTCAGGATAAGGAAGGAGAGGAAGGCATCGACCGGAATGCAGACTATGTTCTTCATAATCACGAGCGGCTTCGTCGGCCCGGCGATAATAGGCATAGTTGGAAAGCTCATGGGGGAGATGATCCAGGGGCCCGCGAAGGCCCAGATCCCCACGGTGATCAACATCCTGCTCGGATTCGTTGCCCTTCAGGCCATCGTGTCGGGCCTTGGGATAGGCGTGATAAGGGAGGGCAAGTTCTCGGCCGGATTCAAATACGGCGCCCTGCTGATCGTTATGGGTGTGGCGGTTTTCAAGGCGATGATGCTATTCAACATAAGCTTCTGACGGGCTCACTCCGACCTTTTTTTCACGTCCACTACCTCGACCTCGAAGGTGACAGTCCTTCCGGCCAGGGGGTGGTTGAAGTCAAGTATAACCGCCTTCTCGCTGACGCCCACTATCTTGGCCATTCCGGCGTCGGTCATAACGTACATTCCCTCCACCGGTTCGAGGCCCGCGGAGCTGAACTGCTCGGGTGGAACAGGTACCCTGAGCTCATCCTTCGGCATTCCGTACCCCTTCTCGGGGGGAACGCTCACAACTTTTTTCTCCCCCTTCTCCATCCCTATAAGGGCCTCCTCAAGGCCCGGTATTATCTCGCCCTCGCCGACCCTCGCTTCGATCGGGCCGTACTCCCTCTCCTCGACGTAGACGCCGGCTGACTTAGCGACGTCCTCGTAGCTGGTGTCGAAAACCTCGCCGTTCTCAAACCTTCCAACGTAGTTGAAAACAACGGTATCCCCTTTCTCCACTTTCATCTTCTTCAACTCCAAAACCGTTGAACAAGCTAACCCGGGGCTTTTATAACACTTTTGGTCTATACCGCTGACTCACTCCTCTTCGGGGAGCAGGTAGTAGACGTAGTGGGGCCTGTTGCTCATCTCGTCTATGAACACAACGGTTCCCGCCCTCGGGGGCCTGAGGTAGTGAACCTCGCCCTTTCTCGTCGTGACCGCGGCGAAGGCGTCGCCCCTCCTAACCCTGTTCCCTACGTCAGCTATGAGTGTCTTCGTGAAGCCCTCAACGGGGAGCAGGATTAGCCGGTCCCCCCTCTTCAGGTATATCCTCGTCCTGCCGTCCGGGAGGACTATTACGGCGTCGGCCCTTACCTCACCGCTCAGCTGGTCAACGTAGAGGTGGAAGCGGTCGTACACCTCCTTGATGAGGAACTCGGCCCCCTCGCCGATGAAACCCGGGAGTGCCTCACCCTTCTTAAGCCAGACCTCGACGTTGCCGTCTATAACAACGCACTCAGAGGTTGTCCTTCCATTTCCTATGCAGTTCTCCTTCTCGGTCTCAACGTACAGCCTCGGGATCCCGGCCATCTTTCCCACCCAGATTAACACCCGCAAATCTTTTATATGCCTTTTCTCACCAGGTTCCGTGGGAATCATGTCCCCTAAATTCAGGCTCACACTCCTCCTGACCCTTATCCTTCTCCTGCTCGCCCTCCTGATGAACAGCCACTCCTTCTCCACCCCGCACAGGAGGAACGCCCAGCCCGCAACGCTGATGACCGTAGTAATGCTCGCGGGGGTTGTCTCGGGGGTAATACTCCTGATAGTCCTGTACCTTTACTTCCACGATGCCTTCGGGTCGGGACGCTACGAAGCCCCTCCCGGGAAGAGCCTCAAGGCCTACGTAATCTCGGTGATCCTGACGAGCCTGGTCATGATGCTCCTCTTCAAGATGATAAGCGAGACGAGCATTAACCCTGTGAACGCGACCAACAGGACAGCCTGCCTGAGGGTAAACGGGACGATAATCAACTGCACCCCGGCGCACCTAAACCCCCTGCTAACGGCAAACGGGACGGCCCCGCTCAGAACCTCAAAGGCCGCGGTCTTCACGCACCTCTACCTGATCTTCCTCCTTCCGATCCTCGGTGCCTTCCTGTACCTCGGCTTCTACTACTACAGGCTGGGGCGCATGGAGCGTGAGAGGAGGAGGAAGGTGGAGAAGGCGATGGAGTTCGACAGAAAGCTCGACGAGGTCGGCCTCGACGTCTTCTCAAACCCGAGGGAAGCCGTGGTGGGGATATACAAGAACGCCGTGCTGTGGCTTGAGGGGCTCGGGATACCCTACAGGGAGAGCTGGACCCACTGGGAGCACGCAGAACACGTCAGGTACATGCACGAGGCCTTCGTTGAGCTCACGAAACTCTTCGAAAAGGCGAAGTACGCCCCGGAGAGGGTTGAGTGGGCGGACGCGGAGAAGGCCCTCGCAATCTACAACGGACTGAGGGGGAAGGCCCATGAGGTTATCGGGAATGCCTGAAGGGCGGGGAAGGGCCGCGGTGGTGGCGCTCCTGATAATTCTCGCGGTGATCCCGGGGGAGTACTACGTCAGGTGGATAGCGGTGGTTTCCCTGGCCATCTTCCTCGGCGCCCTGCTTGTCGGCTCAGACGTCAGGCTCAGCTACGTTTCAAGGCACTACGAGTACGTACCCCAGAGGAGGCCGGAGTTCGAAAGGGCTCTAACCATGGTGAAGAGGGCGAGGAAGGGGGGCGCGAAAAACCTCATAGAGGGCGAACTGCTTGAGATCCACTACCTGATGACTGGGAGGAGCTACCAAGACCTCCGCTCCAACCCCCCTCCGGCTTTAAAGGCATTTTACTCATCCCGCAATCCATACGAAGGGCTTGAAAAGGCCCTAAAAATCTTAGAGGGTGAACTGAATGAAGATTGAGGAAGTCCACGAGAAGGCGAACCTCGTCCTCGAAGAGGTTGGAAAGGCGATAGTAGGCAAGGAAGGCGTCCTGAAGATGATACTGACCACGATCTTAGCTGACGGACACGTTCTCATAGAGGACCTGCCCGGACTGGCGAAGACCCTCATGGCCAAGAGCTTTGCCGGGGCCCTCGGGCTTGACTTCAGGAGGGTGCAGTTCACGCCCGACCTTCTCCCGAGCGACATCCTCGGGGTGAGCGTCTTCAACCAGAAAACCCTTGAGTTTGAGTTCAGGAGGGGGCCGGTGTTCACGAACGTCCTCTTAGCGGACGAGATAAACCGCTCGCCCCCGAAGACCCAGTCTGCCCTGCTTGAGGCTATGCAGGAGAGGCAGGTTACGGTGGAGGGCCACACCCACGAACTGCCGAGGCCGTTCATCGTTATAGCCACCCAGAACCCGATAGAGCAGGAGGGAACCTATCCACTCCCCGAGGCCCAGCTCGACCGCTTTTTGGTGAGGCTTCGCGTGGGCTATCCCAGCAGGGAGGAGGAGAAGGAAATCCTGAGGAGGAGAATGGAGAGGAAGAGGGAGGAGGTCGAGATAAAGCCGGTGGTGAGGGCTGGAGACGTCACGGAGATGCAGAGGGCCATAGAGGACGTTTACGTCAGCGACCCAATACTCGACTACATAGTCGACCTGGTCAACGCGACGAGAAACGACAGGAGAAACCTTGAGATAGGGGCGTCGCCAAGGGGCTCGCTGGCGCTGCTCAAACTTTCGAGGGCCTACGCGGCCATAGAGGGCAGGGACTACGTGATCCCCGATGATGTTAAGAGCGTCGCGATCCCAGCCCTGAGCCACAGGCTGATCCTTAAGAGGGAGCTCTGGTACACTCGCGTCTCCCAGGAGAGCGTTATGGCCAAGATACTGGAGAAGGTTCCAGTTCCTAAGTTCGAGTGAGGGGAGAAGATGCAGGGGCTCGGCGGAATACCCTACATGCTTCCACGACTGGAGAGGCCGGGAGAAGTTAAGCCCCCCGAGAAGGTCTCGCCCACTGGCAAGCTCGTCCTCTTCATCATCGCGCTCTGGATAGTGCCCACAACCGCCGTTCTCTTCCTCCGCTGGGGCTCCCTATACCTCATCCTCCCCTACGTCACCATGCTCTCTGTCTCGTACGTACTCTTCAAGCCCAGGGGGGATGTGAAGGTCTGGCGCACCGTCCAGCACAACCGCTTTCTTGAGGGGCAGGAGGTTGAGGTTGAAGTCCACGTTAAACCCGAGTTCAGCGTTGACCACCTCCTCGTGGAAGACGTCGTCCCCCCGGGGCTTGAGCTCATCTCCGGGAGCCCCTCCAAGGTATTCTCCCTCCGGGCCGGGGAAGAGGGGGTCCTGAAGTACCGCGTTAGGGTAAGGCGCGGCGTTCACACCTTTGAAAAAACGAGGGTCGCGTACAGGGATCCCTTCGGCTTCTTCTCATCGGACGGCCTCGCGGAGGTTTACACGGAGATAATCGGCGTTCCGATCCTCTACGATGTCCAAACGCCTTACTCGACCAGGGGGACGAAGATAACGGTAGGACCGCTCCCCTCGCCCCTCGTTGGGGAGGGGCTGGAGTTCCACGCCGTGAGGGAGTACCAGCCCGGGGATCCGCTGAAGATCATCAACTGGAAGGCCACCGCCAGAACCGGGAGGATAATGGCAAACGAGTTCGAGAGCGAGAGGAAGGTTGACGTGGTCTTCGTCGTTGACGCGAGCCTCTCAAGCGGGGCGGTCTTCGACCATCTGATACGCGCCGCAGCGTCGCTCATGCTTAACGCCCTCAACGACGGCACGAGCTTCGGGCTCCTCCTCTCCGAGGAGATCCCCCTGTGGGTGAGGGTCGACTACGGAAAGAGGCACTTCTTCAAGTGCATAGACTTCCTGAGCACGGCCAGGCCCGACAAGAGCAACATGATATCCTACCAGGTCGAGCACCTCGTCAGGAGGGCCTTCCCACCGAGGGCCCAGGTGCTCTACTTCTCCACCCTGACGACCCCCGAGAGCAGAAGGGCCCTTGAAGTCCTCGCAGACCACGGCTACCGCGTTGTCGTCATAAGCCCCGATCCGAACAGCGTCTACAAGCCGAAGGACGAGGACGAGAGGCTGGCGATGAGGCTCGTACGCGCCAAGAGGAAGGCACTCATCAGGAGCCTGGCCGGCTACGGCGTGATAGTGGACTGGGACGTGGGGAAACCGCTAAAGGTGGCGATAGCGGAGGCGATCGGGAAATGAAGGTGATAAAGGGGGTGCTGGCCCTTTCAACGCTGGCCCTGGCCGCGTACCTGATCTCGCTCATCCTGAGCCCCGCTGAGACCCTCGCCTTCCTCCTCCCGGCCCTCTTGGCTTTCCTCTGGCCGCCGGCGGGCTACCTCTCCCTAACCTACCTCGGCTTCATCCTGGTCTACCACACCCCTCCCGGAGGCGTGGCGGTGGCCTCTCTCTCTTTCGCCCTGATCTACGTCGAGAGCGTTTACCTCATGAAGAGGAAGGCCCCCATCTGGCACTACCTCGTGCTCACGGCCTCCGTAATCCTCGCGGTTCCCCTCTACTACGTCAGCGCCATCCTCTCCGAGCTCCTCCCGAGCCTCGTCAACACGGTCATTGCGGCCCTCTTCGTTGTTATCCTCTACATACTCCTCTACACAGTGATCAGACGCTGATGCTCCAGCTCCCCCATTTCCCAAGGACATCCCGGGACCTCTCCAGGCCCAGCCTGACGCATTCCCCGATGGGCATCCCCCTGGAGTAACCTGCGAGGAAGCCCCCGGCGAAGGCGTCACCTGCCCCGGTTGGATCAACGATCCCCTCCACAGGGAGGGCCGGAAACTCCCTGAACTCACCGTCGTAAACTAAAACGCCCCTCTCACCGCGCGTTATCACGACCAACTTGGCACCCCATTTGCGCAGAACCTCCGCGGCCTCCCCTACCGTTTCGGCCTTCGTTATGACGAGGGCCTCCCTCTCGTTTGGGAATACAACCTCCGCCCGTGAGACTATCTTCCTCATGAGGCCGCTCCTATTTCCGTATTCATCCATGTAAGTCGGGTTGAAGTCGAGGCTCAGCCTCT
>WAKU01000096.1 GCA_015523195.1 Thermococcus sp. | reverse complement strand
TCTCGACGAGGATTACACCAAAGATAAAGTTGAACATTCCGATTCTCAGCGCGGCGATGGATACGGTTACAGAATGGGAGATGGCAGTCGCGATGGCCAGGGAAGGTGGCCTTGGAGTAATCCACAGGAACATGAGCATAGGCGAGCAGGTGGAGCAGGTGAAGAAAGTAAAGCGGGCGGAGCGATTTATCGTCGAGGACGTCATATCGATTTCTCCCGAGGAGACGGTTGATTACGCCCTCTTTCTCATGGAGAAGAACGGCATAGACGGCCTGCCAGTGGTCGAGGACGGGAAAGTCGTTGGGGTGATAAGCAAGAAGGACATAGCGGTGAAGCGGGGGGGACTCGTTAGGGAGGTAATGACGGGCGAGCCGATAACCGTTCCCGAGAGCGTGACGGCTGAGGAGGCCCTCCAGCTGATGTTCGAGCACAGAATAGACAGACTGCCGGTGGTTGACAGCGAAGGCAAACTCCTCGGGATAATCACGATGAGCGATTTAGCGAGGCGCAGAAAGTACAAGAACGCCGTTAGGGACGAGAACGGTGATCTGATAGTTGCCGCCGCGGTCGGGCCCTTCGACCTTGAGAGGGCTAAGGCACTCGATAGGGCCGGGGCTGATGTTATAATTGTTGACACCGCCCACGCCCACAACCTCAAGGCGATTAAAGCCATGAAGGAGATAAGGAAGGCCGTCGATGCAGAGCTCATAGTCGGCAACATAGCGAATCCAGAGGCAGTTGACGACCTCAACTTCGCGGACGCGGTAAAGGTTGGAATCGGCCCGGGAAGCATATGCACGACCAGAGTCGTCGCTGGAGTAGGTGTTCCCCAGGTTACCGCCATAGCTCTCGTAGCTGACAGGGCCCAGGAGTACGGGTTTTACGTCATAGCGGACGGCGGGATCCGCTATTCCGGAGACATAGTCAAGGCAATAGCTGCTGGAGCCGACGCGGTAATGCTCGGCTCTCTATTGGCCGGAACTAAAGAAGCGCCGGGCAAGGAGGTCGTCATAAACGGGAGGAGGTACAAGCAGTACCGCGGGATGGGTTCGCTCGGAGCGATGATGAAAGGTGGAGCCGAGAGATACTACCAGAAGGGCCACATGAAAACTAAAAAGTTCGTTCCCGAGGGCGTTGAGGGGGTAGTGCCCTACAAGGGCCCCCTCAGCGACGTCCTCTACCAGCTCGTCGGTGGTCTTCGCTCGGGGATGGGCTACGTCGGGGCAAAAAACATCCCCGAGCTCAAGGAAAGGGGCGAGTTCGTCATCATAACGCAGGCAGGCTTTAGGGAGAGCCATCCGCACGACATACTCATAACCAACGAGGCCCCGAACTACCCGCTCGGCAAATGAAAAACCGTTTAAGCTCCCTCTCCCTTTTCTCCCCGGTGGTCTGATGAAGGTTGGTGTCATAGGGACCGGTTTAGCAGGCTTAACCACCGCCATAGCCCTCTCCAGGAGGGGCTTTGAGGTTACTCTCATCGGTCACGGAGTTAGAAAGAGCAACTCCTACTTGGCTCAGGCCGGAATAGCGTTTCCCCTCTCCGATGGGGATTCTCTCAGGGCCCACGTCACCGATACAATCAGGGCCGGGAAATACATCAACGACGAGGAGGCTGTGTGGGGAGTAATATCTAAGGCCAGCGAGGCCTACGACTTCCTCTCCTCCTTCGGCCTCAGGTTCGAGATGGAAACCGAGGGCGGGCACTCCTTTCCCCGGGTTTACACGATAAAGAACGAGACGGGAAAGCACATCATGAAAGTCCTCTGGCTGAGGACGAAGGAACTGGGCGTTGGCCTTGTCAGGGGAACTGCCAAGGGCCTTGGAATCCTCGGAAGAAGGGCCTACGGGGTTTTCGTTGATGGCGAGTTCCTCCGCTTCGATGCCGTTGTCATAGCCTCCGGTGGCTTCACTGGCCTCTTCCAGTACACCGCCGGAGTTGGGACGAACCTTGGCCTTATGATAGGCGACGCCATCCTTCACGGTCTTCCGGCGAGGGACCTTGAGTTCGTCCAGTTCCACCCGACTGGCTACGTCGGAGAGAGCGGGGTTAAGCTCATAAGCGAGGCAGTCCGCGGTGCCGGGGCGAAGCTTATAACCGAGGACGGGGAGCGCTTCGTCAACGAGCTCTCCACGAGGGACATCGTCGCGAGGGCCATTTACGGGCAGATGCAGAAGGGAAAGCGGGTCTACCTCGACGCCCGCTCGATAGAGGACTTCAAGAAAAAGTTCCCCCAGATATACGCCTTTCTCCAGAAGGACGGGATAGACCCCTCGAAAGACCCGATCCCGGTCTCACCGATCGCCCACTACACGATTGGCGGAATAGCCGTCGACCTCTGGTACAGGACGGGTGTTAAGGGGCTCTATGCAGTTGGCGAGGCCATGAGCAACGGCTTCCACGGGGCAAACAGGCTGGCCAGCAACTCGCTCCTTGAGTGCATAGTTTCCGGCCTTGAGGTGGCCCGGACGATAGCGAGGGAAAGGCCGAAGAACCGGTCAAGGAAGGAACCGCCCTACAGGCCATTCGAGCCGGGGGAAGTTGAGACTATAAGGGAGCTCCTCTGGGAGCACGCTGGAATTGTGAGAACCGCCGAGGGCCTGAGGGAAGGGCTGAGAAAGCTTAGGGAGATAGAAACGGACGAGAGACTTAAGCTCCTCGCCAGGGGAGTCCTTGAGTGCGCCTTAGCGAGGGAGGAGAGCAGAGGTGCCCACTACCGCGAGGACTTCCCGGTTATGAGGAAGGCCTTCGAGAGGCCGAGCTTCTTCGACGGGAGGTGCAGACTGTAATCGAGCGGTTTAAATATGGGGAAAGATAACTTTAAACGGTGAGAAAATGCCCAAGGCCGTCGAGGCGATTTATGAAAACGGGGTGATAAAACCCCTGAAACCCCTTTCGTTGCCTTCAAAGAGACTCATCATCTACATAGAGGAGAAGAGGTTCTCTAAGCTGATAGATGAGCTTGAGCTTGAGGCAGGGGAAGACGTCGATAGGAGCATTGACGCCGTCAGGGGTAGAGGAGATGAAGGTAGTACTTGACCCAAGCGTTATAGCGAAGGCTCTCCTCAGGCCTAGACGGGGCCTTCCCAGAGAGATTCTAAACCGCGAGACCGAGACCCATGAGAAGGCAAAGCTCGTGATTCATCTCTGCGATGAACACGAGGTTCTTCTCCCCAAGGCGGGCATAGTGGAGGTTGCCAGCGTTCTTAAGCGAAATGGCCACGGTGATGTCATACCTGACGTCGTGGAGTCCCTGTCGCTCTCGTACAATCTCGTGCCCGAGGAGCCCATATTTGAGGAAGCCATCGATGTTGCCTCCGAAACCGGCGCCTCGGGTTTTGATTGCTACTTCATGGCCCTCGCCCTTATTGAAGGGGCCCTCCTAATCACCGACGACGTTAAGATGGCCTTTCACGCGAAAAGGCTGGGCATCGAGACCCTTCTCCTCAGGGAAGCTGAAAGGGAGGAGATTCAGGCCCTCCTTCGAGGGCGAACCTAACCAAAGGTGTCCAAAAACCCTTTTAACGCACCCCCCTATTCTCGCACAGGTGGGGATAGCATGGAACGCGAGAAACTCGTTGAGGAGATAAACCGGCTTAAGGAAGAGCGCAACGCCATAATAATGGCCCACAACTACCAGCTTCCAGAGGTGCAGGACATAGCGGACTTTCTCGGCGACAGCCTTGAGCTCGCGAGGAAAGCGGTGAGCGTTGACGCCGACGTCATAGTCTTTGCCGGAGTTGACTTCATGGCGGAGACCGCTAAAATCCTCAACCCTGAAAAGACGGTTCTCCTGCCAACGAGGGGAGCAACATGCGCGATGGCCAACATGCTGAAGCCGGGGCACATAATCGAGGCGAAGAAGAAGCACCCACACGCTCCAGTTGTCCTCTACGTCAACAGCTCCGCCGAGACAAAGGCCTTAGCCGACGTTACCGTTACCTCAGCCAACGCCGTCAGAGTTGTTGAGAAGCTCGACTCTGAGGTTATAATTTTCGGACCGGACAAGAACCTCGCCTACTACGTGGCAAAGCAGACCGGGAAGAAGGTAATCCCCGTTCCAGAACACGGGCACTGCTACGTCCACCGGAGGTTCACCCTTGAGGACGTTGAGCGCGCGAGGAAGCTCTACCCCAACGCCAAGCTTATGGTTCATCCGGAATGCGAGCCGGAGGTGCAGGAGAGGGCCGATGTAATAGTCTCCACCGGCGGGATGATCAAAAGGGCTCCCGAGTGGGACGAGTGGGTCGTCTTCACCGAGAGGGAGATGGTCTACCGTTTGAGCAAGCTTTACCCGAACATCAAGTTCCATCCCGCGAGGGAAGACGCCACCTGCATCGGAATGAAGGCGATAACACTGAACCACATCTACGAGTCGCTCCGCGACATGAAGTACGTCGTCGAGGTTCCGGAGGGGATAGCCGAGAAGGCGAGAAAGGCGATAGAGAAAATGCTGGAGATGAGCTGACCTCTACCTCTTCGGCGCAGTGTGCCTGACGGTGTAGTGCTCCAGCGTCGCGCCTGTCTCAACGAACTCATGGGGCCATATCTTGACGTTGTACATCCTCACGTTGTCGCTTATTACCGCGTTGTCCCCTATGACCGAGTTCACTATCCTCACGTTGTCGCCGATCTCGACGTGGCGACCTATTATGGAGTTCATTATCCTGACGCTGTTCCCTAACTTCGCCCTGTCCATCACCACCGAGTGAAGGATCTCGCACTCCCTTCCGATTATAGAGTAGTTGTCTATGATTGCGTCTTCGAGGGCGGTTCCCCTCCCGATTGAGATGTGCCTTCCGAGGAGTACCTTTCCCTCAACTAAGAGCTGACCCCTCTTTATCATGCCCCTGACCTCGCGCCTCAGGTTCTCGGACATCTTGGACTTCCCCTGCATGTAGACGTCCCGGACGACTTCAACGGCCTCTATCTCCTCAGCGGAGAGGTGGTTGAGGAGGTACATCGCCGCGTTCAGGTATCTCTCAGGGGTTCCAACATCGAACCAGTACCCCTCCATCGGGTAGCCGTAAACAGCATAGCCGTGCTCTATGAGGGCGGGGATTACATCGCCCCCAAAGTCCAGCCTCCTGTCCTTCCCCATCTCTTTCGCCCAATCCTCCTCAAGGAACTCCCAGAAGTTCTCCGAGAGGATGTAGATGCCGGTGTTCGCCAGGTTGCTCGGGGCTTCCTCCGGCCTGGGCTTCTCAACGAAGTAGTCTATCCTGTAGTCGTCGTCTATCTTTGCCACGCCAAAGCCCGTTACATCCTCCACCGGCTGGAGCGCTATCGTCATGAAGGCGTTCTTTTTTCTGTGCCACTCGAACATCTCCCGAAGGCTGAGCTGGTATATGTTGTCTCCCTGAATCACCACAACGGGCTCTTTAATGCCGTAGTACTGCATCGTGTACCAGACGGCGTCGCCGTTGGTCGTGCTCTCGTAGCGGGGCATGTAGCGTATCCTGACCTCCCTCTCAAGCTCGTACTTCTTTTTGAGCCAGTAGCCCTCGCGGAAGTAGTCGAAGAGGGTTGTGTAGTTCACGTAGCCTTTAACGCCGAGGTAGACCTCCTCAACACCGTCCTTTGCCAGGTTCAGAATAGAGTGCTCTAAAATCGGCCTGTTTAGAAGCCTTACGAGCCCCTTCGATGTCTCTATCGTGAGGGGCCTCAGACGGGTCGCCTCACCCCCTATGGGGATTACAGCCTTTCTGATCATGGTGTTCCCCTATCTAATATCGTTCCCCGAGAATAAAAGGCATTCTCTCACGGGGAGTGGTGCCGGGACATGGAAAGCGAGATAAAGCCCGGTTCCCAGTGAGGATGGGGTGGAAGCATGGTTCCGCTTGAGTACCTGCTCCGGTTCATTCAGGAGGATGCACCCTTCGGTGACGTGACGAGCGAGGCGGTTATTCCGGAGGGCATTAGGGCAAGGGCAGTCATCATAGCGAAGGCCGATGGCGTTATCGCCGGTGTTGAGGAAGCCAAAGTCCTCTTCGAGCACTTCGGTGTTAAAGTCAAGGTCAAGAAGCGCGACGGTGAGGAAGTGAAGAAGGGCGATACAATAGTCGAGCTCGAAGGGAACGCTCGCTCGACCCTCCTCGTCGAGAGGACGGCACTCAATGTCGTGGGCAGGATGAGCGGCATTGCCACCGAGGTCAGAAAGATTGTTGAAAAGGTCAGGGCCGTCAACCCAAAGGTTCGCGTTGCCGGGACGAGGAAGAGCCTCCTCAAGCCCCTCGACAAAAAAGCGATTCTCATCGGAGGCGGTGAGCCACACCGCTTTTCCCTCAGCGACGCGATACTCATCAAGGACAACCACCTTGCCTTAGTTCCGCTGGAGAGGGCAATAAGGCGCGCGAAGGCCTTCAGCCTTTACAAGGTCGTCGAGGTCGAAGTGGAGAGCCTTGAGGACGCGGTTAAAGCTGCCAAAGCTGGTGCCAATGTGGTTATGCTCGACAACATGGCACCGGGGGAGATAGCAGAGACACTGGAGGCCCTAAAGCGAGAGGGACTCCGCGATAGGGTCAAAATCGAGGTCTCCGGCGGGATAACGCCCGAGAACATAGCCGAGTACGCCAAGCTCGACATCGACGTCATAAGCCTCGGCTACCTAACCCATTCGGTGAAGAACTTTGACGTGAGCCTTGAGGTTGTCGGGAGGGCCTGAAGTCCGCTAATTTTTCTTTGGGGCCCTCTCTAATGTCCGGGGATTATTATTCGGGGGCCAATGGACTCTTGCCCTATGCTTTGAGATGTGGTGGAAAGGCTTATATCCCCCTCTTCAAATCACAACCTGAAGGAAAGCCGAAAGGGGTGATCGGTATGGGAAAGCTCGATATTATCGAGGCTAAGGGAACGGAGAGACTCAAGAGGGGCTTCGCCAAAATGGTGAAGGGCGGCGTAATTATGGACGTCACCAACGCCGAACAGGCGAGAATAGCTGAAGAAGCTGGGGCCGTCTCGGTGATGGCCCTCCACAGGGTTCCGGCCGACATCAGGAAGGCCGGCGGCGTTGCGAGGATGGCCCCGATAGAGAAGATCCAGGAGATAATGGACGCGGTGACGATTCCCGTGATGGCCAAGGTCAGGATAGGGCATGTGGCCGAGGCGAGGATCCTTGAGGCCTTAGGCGTTGACATGATAGACGAGAGCGAGGTTCTCACCCCGTCTGACCCCTACTTCCACATAGACAAGCGCGAGTTCAAGGTTCCGTTCGTCTGCGGCGACAGGAACCTCGGCGAGGCCGTCAGGAGGATATGGGAAGGGGCCGCTATGATCAGGACAAAGGGCGAGGCAGGAACGGGAAACATAGTCGAGGCAGTCAGGCACGTCCGCCTCCTCAACGACAACATAGCCCTCCTCCAGAGGATGACGGATGAGCAGGTTTACGGCGTTGCCGAGAAGTTCGCGGAGCCTTACCTCAGGCTGGCATTCGAGGTCAGGGAGATAAGCGGCTTACCAAAGCAGGTGCTTGAGAGCGAGCCCGTCTACGGCCACTACACCTACCGCGAGATCGTTGAGGGCCTCTACAAGGTTCTCCTTGAGATAAAGAAGCTCGGAAGGCTTCCTGTTGTCAACTTCGCGGCTGGAGGAGTTGCCACTCCAGCGGATGCAGCTCTGATGATGCAGATGGGTATGGACGGCGTCTTCGTCGGCTCTGGAATCTTCAAGAGCTCCAACCCGCCGAAGATGGCCAGGGCGATAGTTGAAGCGGTAAACCACTGGGACGAGCCGGACGTTTTAGCGGAGATAAGCAAGGACATCGGCGAGCCCATGCACGGTCAGGAGATAGAGCAGCTCGAAGTCCGCCTTGAGGAGAGGGGCGTCTGAGCCCTCCTTTTTTGTCTATTAATCCGAGGTGGATGAAATGGTCAAGGTAGGCGTCATTGGCCTCCAGGGAGACGTCAGCGAGCACATCAATGCAGCGAAGAGAACCCTCGAAAACCTCGGCGTATCCGGGGAAGTCATCTGGCTCAGAAAGCCGGAGCAACTCGAAGACATCTCGGCGATAATAATCCCGGGCGGCGAGAGCACGACGATATCGAGGCTCATGGTGGAGAACGGCCTCCTTGAACCGGTCAGGAAGCTCGGCGAGGAAGGACTGCCGATAATGGGTACCTGCGCCGGTTTGATAATGCTCTCGAAGGAGGTAATCGGTGCCACCCCGGAGCAGAGATTTCTGAGCCTCCTCGACGTTCGCGTTAATAGGAACGCCTACGGCAGGCAGGTTGACAGCTTTGAGGCACCGGTGAGGTTAGCTTTCAGCGACGAGCCCTTTATAGGTGCCTTCATCCGCGCCCCGAGGATAGTAGAGCTTTTGAGCAACAGGGTAAGGCCGATAGCGTGGCTTGGGGACAGGGTCGTCGGTGTGGAGCAGGACAACATGATGGGCCTTGAGTTCCACCCCGAGCTGACAGATGATACGAGGGTTCACGAGTACTTCCTGCAGAAGGCGATTTGAGAACATTTCTATGTCGAATTTTTCCCAGAAAACTTTTATTTTTGCTTCTCCTATGTCAACCGGTGGTTGAATGGGCGAGCTCAGAAAGGTTGTCTGCCCCTACTGCGGCTTCGGCTGCAATCTTCTAATAGACCCGAAAACACTGAGGGTAAGACCTTACCGGGGCGAGCCCAACAGGGGGAAGCTCTGTCCCAAGGGCCTCCACGCGACCGAGTTCGTTACCTCAAGGGATAGGCTCAAAAGGCCCCTCAAGAGGGTCGGCTCTGCGATGGTTCCCGTAGGCTGGGGCGTTGCCATAGAGGAGATAGCGAACAGGCTCCTTGAGATCAGGGAGCTCTACGGGCCCGATGCCGTGGCCTTTTTAGCATCTTCCAAGGTCAGCAACGAGGAGAACTACCTCCTCCAGAAGATAGCGCGCCTCTTCGGCACGAACAACATCGACAACTGCGCTCGCTTATGCCACGAAGCTTCTGTCCATGCTCTCAAGCTCTCCGTCGGAACCGGCGCTCAAACGAACCCCTACGAGGATTTGGAGGGCTTTAACGCGATACTCATCTGGGGCTACAACCCGGCCGAGACTCATCCGGTCGTCATGGACTACATCCTGAAGGCAAAGAGGAGAGGAGCGAAGATAATCGTTGTCGACGTCAGGGAAACGAGGACGATGACCTTTGCCGACTACAAGCTTGTAATCAGGCCCGGAACAGATATAACGCTCGCCAACGCGATGATTCACGTGATAATCCGCGAGGAGCTCTACGATGAGGATTTCGTCCGTTCGCGGACGAGCGGTTTTTCAGAGGTCAAGATGGCTGTGAGAAAGTACACGCCCGAGTACGCGGAGAGGGTAACGGGAATTCCCGCGGAGACCATAAGGGAAGTCGCGAGAACCTTCGCTTTAGCCGGAAGCGGTGCAGTAACCTGGGGCATGGGGCTTACACAGCACGTCTCTGGCGTTGAAAACGTTTTAGCCGTTATAGACCTCGCCCTCCTGCTCGGCTACATAGGCGAGCGCGGTGGCCTATACCCGATGCGCGGACAGAACAACGTGCAGGGAGCGGCTTATATGGGCGCGCTGAGCGAGTTCCTGCCTGGTTACGTTCCCCTGTCAGACGAGCGCTTCAGGAAGCGCGTCGCATCTCTCTGGGGCGTTGATGACCTCCCTACGGAGAGGGGCCTCTATCTAACGGAGCTCTGGGACGAGATTGAAGAGGGCAACGTGAAGGCACTCTACATAGTCGGCGAGAACCCAGCGGTCAGCGAGGCCGACTTTGCCCAGGTTAGGAGAGCCCTGAGGAAGCTCGACCTCCTCGTCGTTCAGGACGTCTTCCCCACAAAGACGGCCCGCTACGCCCACTACCTCCTTCCGGCCTCGGCTTTCTGCGAGAAGAGCGGCAGTTATATGAACAGCGAGAGGAGGATCCAGTGGAGCGAGAAGGTCTGTGAACCCTACGCCGACTCAAAGCCCGACTGGGAGATACTGACGATGCTCGGAAAAGCCCTCGGTCTGCCCGGCTTTGACTATTCGAGTGTCGAGGAAATAACCGCTGAGTACTTCAGGCTCTTTCCAGAGCTTGAGGAGAGGAGTGTTGAAGAGCTGAAAAGCTCGGACGGAATCTTCCTGCCGAAGAAGAGGCTCCACACCTGGGAGTTCGCCACCCCGGACGGGAAGGCTAAGATGATGGCGGTCGAGCAGGTTGGCCCGTGGGAGATGCCGGATAAAGAATATCCCTTCGTTCTGACGACGATGAGGCTGATAAGCCACTATAACACCGGCGAGATGACGCTGAGGAGTCCATCGCTGGTTAAACTCATGGGCGAGC
>WAKU01000095.1 GCA_015523195.1 Thermococcus sp. | reverse complement strand
CCTACAACCTGACCTGCAACGGTAGGATGGGGAGGGTTCTGGTAAAGGACGACATCACAGGAAAAGCCCTCCTCAACGCCAGCGTCCTTGGCCACGCTCAGTTTGTGATAGCGCTCCCCCACGCGGGTGACTACAGCGTCCACGCGGTGGGCAACACCTCCCTCGTTTGCACTGCCCAGATATGGAAGCCCTACGCAACGAGAAGAGTCCAAGACGCCTCTTACATAGGCTCATCAGCTTTCCTGCTCCTCTTTGCCTTTCTCCTCTGGAGGTGGTGGAGTTGATAGAGGCAGAGAACCTTACCAAGCGCTTTGGGAGCATAAAGGCCCTCGACGGGGTTACGGTTGAGATTCCAGAGGGCGCGAACCTTATCCTCGGCCCGAACGGCGGCGGGAAGAGCACGTTTTTCAAGCTCGCCACCGGCGTCTACAGGCCGACCTCCGGGAGGATAAGGCTCATGGGAAAGGACCCCTGGAAGGACGCCGCGGTGAAGATGAGAATTGGGGTGGCCTACGACCCCGTCTCATTTCCTCCCCTGATCTCAGGGAGGGAGTGGCTTGAGTTCATAGCGAGGTCGAAGGGCTATGGTGGGGAAGAGGTCGAGAGGGTCGCGAAGCTCTTCGGGCTGGACTTCCTCGATGAGATCACCAAGAACTACTCCTCCGGGATGCTGAAGAAGCTCGCGGTAGCTCAGGCTTTCGTCGGGGATCCAGAGCTGGTCATGATAGACGAGCCGCTCGCGAACCTCGACTTTGAGAGCATGGGAAGGTTTGTAAGGCTCCTCAAAGAAGAGCGCGGGAAGAGGAGTTTCGTGATAATAAGCCACATCTGGGAGCCCCTCCTCCCGGTGGTAGATAGGGTCTACGTCATCGCGAGCGGAAAGCTCGTCCTGAGCGGGGAGGCGGGCGAGGTTAAGGAAGAGGTTGAGAGGCTCTTCAAGCTCAAGCTGGAGTCTTAGCACATCCTCTTCAGTATCTCCGCCGCCTCCTCGACGCTCATCGGCACCTCTTCGATTCCCAGCCGGTGGAAGAGCCTGACTATCTCCGGGACGTCGAGGTTCGCCCTCTCTACCAGCTCTGGCCTTGAGAAAAGCTCCCTCGGGGTCCCCTCGAAGAGCACCTCCCTATTGATGACGTAGGCCCTGTCCGCGAGGCGGATCAGCCTTAGGTCGTGGCTGACCACCACCACGGTCTTCCCCTCGCTCTTCCAGCGCTTTATCATTTCCAGGACGAAGTTCCTGTTTCTCAGGTCCAGATCCCGCGTTGGCTCGTCGAGAAGGAGAACCTCCGGCTCCATTGAGAGCACCGCCGCTATCGATGCCTTCTTCTTCTCCCCGCCGCTGAGGCTGTAGGGATGTCTGTCGGCGAGGTTCTCTATCCTGAGGAGCTTTAAGGTCTCCCTTGCCTTTTCAAGGCCTTTTTCTTTTCCCCAGAGGTGAACCGGCCCGAAGGCCACGTCCTCCAAGACCGTCGCGCTGAAGAGCATGACGTCCGGGCTCTGGAAGAGGAAGCCGACCTTCCGCCGGAACCCGCGGTCGGTCATCGTCTCCTCGGTTACGGGCTTTCCCTCGAAGAGCACCTCCCCCTCGGTCGGCATTATGAGGGCGTCCATTATCTTGAGGAGCGTCGTCTTTCCGGCACCGTTGGGCCCAACTATCGCGAGCGTTTCACCCCTCTCAACCCTTATGTCCACCCCTTTCAGGGCCCAGCTCCCGGTCGGGTACCTGTAGGAAACCCCCCTGAGCTCGTAGACGCTCATGGCAATCCCCTCTCTAACAGGAAGGCGAGGAGCACGAGCAGGACGGTCGCCGCGGAGGCCGCGTAGTCGGCTCCGCTGAAGTGGAGGTCGGACTGGTTTACGACTTCGTTGTCGTACCCCCTTGAGAGCATGGCATAGTAGACCTCCTCGCCCAAGGCGTTGGCCTTTATGAACGTGGCCCCTATATGCTTTCCCGCCTCCTTCCAGCTCTCGACCATCCCGAGGTCGCCGGCGAGCCTCGCCCTCCTTGCGTGCATGGCGTCGAGGAGGAGCTTCGCGAGCAGGAAGAGGTAGCGGTAGGCGAGGGTTGTTATCGTTATCACCATGCCGGGAACTCTGAGGCTGGAGAGGGCTGATACAACGTCGTTCCACCTCGTCGTCATCGTGAACAGGATGGCGTACGAGACCGCCGTCGCGACGCGGAGGGTGAAGAGGGCCGCCCAGTAAACGCCTTCCCCCGTTGCGCCCCAACCCAGTACGGGAACCGTGAAGAGCTCCTTGCCCGGTATCATGAAGATCGACGGGAGGGCTATCACGCCGGTGAAGAGGGGGATGAAGAGCCAGACCCTCTTGACGAACGCGAGCGGGTTTACCCCCGATGCAACGGCCAAAGCCAAGGGGATTGTGTAGAACACGAGGAGCGCGCCCATTGACTTAAGCATCACAACTGCTGTGACAAGGGTGAAGAGGGAGACCAGCTTAACCCGGGGGTCTAACCCCTGGAGGAGGCCTTCAGCCCTCGCGTACCTCTCGGAAAAGACGGCCTCCGTCGTGAACTCAAGGACCTCCCGGGCGGTTGATTCAAGGAAGCCCATGGTGATCACCAAAAAAAGCCTCAGGAGGCCGCGAGGCGGACGAGTATGTAGTAGACGGCCAGTACAACCGCAACCCCCACCACGGCGGAGATTATGTAGCCTATTGAGGCGTGGAGCTTGTCCTCCCAGCCGGGAACGTTGTAGTCCGGGAGAACCGCGTGGTTCCATGCGTTGGCGAGCTTCTCCATTCCGGGCAGTTTCTGCCCTACCATGTGCTCCACGGTGGAGACGTCCCACTCGCCCCAGGCGTCGCTGTAGTTCCACACGAGGAGTATCCCTATCGGCGAGAGGATTATCAGGGCGGCGACTACTACCAGTAGGGTCTTGGTGAGCCTGTCCATCATCTCACCCCCTGCTCTTCATGATCGTCCTCATCTCGAATAGGTCGGGCCTGCTCTTCTTCACGTACCAGACGACGGCGGCCGTGACCACTGCTGCAGCCGGGCCCGCCGTTACAAGGTGTGCTATGGCCATCGCCGGAACCGAAACGCTCAGCTTGTAGGGGCAGTAGCCCGGCTGTATGTAGGGCTGGATCCCGAGCTCTATCCCAGCTACCGTTGCCGCGGTGACTATCCCCACGTAGGCCCCGATGCCCGATGAGAGAACCTCGCTCAGGCCGAGCTTCCGGTTGAGGAACCTGTATGTGTAGTAGCCGACGAAGGGCAGGACGACCCCCATGTTGAAGACGTTTGCAGCGTATGCAGTTATACCCCCGTCGCCGAAGAAGAGCGCCTGGATCAGGAGGACTATCGTGAGGGCAACTGTCGCTGCCCAGGGATCTATGAGTACGGCTATTATCGTGCCCCCAACTATGTGGGCCGTTGTCCCGCCGGGAACCGGCATGTTGTACATCATGACGAGGAAAGCGAAGGCCGTCAGGACGCCGAGCAGCGGAACCTGCTGGGGTCTGAGCTTCTTGAGCCACTTAAACGCCCTGTACCATATCGGTATCATAACTGCGTAAAAAAAGCCGAAGGTGTAGGGACCGAGGTAGCCGTCGGGGATGTGCAAGGCGAGCACCTCCTGGTGTTATCAATTAAAGAAATGGTGGCACGATTTTTAACTCTTTTGCTATATTGGTGTTATCAACCATGGGTTGGGATTGGAAAGAAAAATCAGAGGTAGCCCCTGTCCTCTTCCTCTGGGCTAGGCGGCATCTGCTGCTCCAGCATCGCCCTCTGCATCTCCTGAACCTTCCGGAGTATCTCCTCCGTCTCCTTGGCCCTCTCGTCGAGGGCGCTCATGTCTACCTCTATCCCGAGTATCCTCGTAACAGCTGAGAGCACGGCCTTCGCCGCCTTGGGGTCCACTATGTACCCTAAGCTCTCGCCGAGGAGGCTTATCCCGAACATAGAACGGAGCTTGCCCATGCCGAGGAGGAGCCCTGCCGCCCCGACAATGGCTCCGCCCTCGTCTTCCCTCCAGAGGACCTCCGTCTGGCAGTCCTTCAGCTTCCCCTTGTAGTAATCGATCAGCCCCTCGTGGGTTACGGCCGCTAAAACCCTCGGTTCGCCGTTGAGCTCCGGCACCTGGTAGCCGCCCATGGTCACTATCTCCCTGACGCCGAGTGCCTGGGCGAAGTCGAGGATCTTTCCGACTACCTCGTAGTGACCCGGGCTGTCCGTCGGGGCAACCTGCTGGTCGCCGGTGATGATTATGATGTCCCTGCCGCTTTCGTCCGGGTTCCTCCAGTAGTAGAGCTCGTTCTTCATCAGCTCGACGACCGAGTTCTTCTTGATGAGGACCTGATGCATGAAGTGCGGTGAGTAGAGCTCCGCGAACTTTACGGCTTTGAGCTCCTGTATCAGGTGCTCCGCCGCGAGCTTTCCAACGAGGCCTATTCCCGGGAGCCCCTCGATGAATATCGGATCCCTGAGCATTGGCCTCTCAAAAACGTAGATCGTACTCTCCATCATCTTCAATCACCCCTATTCACTATGCCCAGCTGCTCCCTCTTGAGCCTCCGCCTGTACTCCCCGTAGGGATCCTCAGGCGAAAAGCGCGGGGGATGGGCTACCTTGGTCTTGGCCCCGCAGACGGGGCAGACTTCCTTCAGGGTGTACCTCCCGCAGACCGGGCACTTCCTTATCCTGAAGTGCATCAGCCACCCCTCTTCTTGATCTTCCTGATGCGCTTCTCCTTCCTTATGAGGGTGGCATCCCCGCCGGCTTCCTTGATAACTCGGAGAATCTCGTCGGCAATGCTTTCGAGAACCTCCTCGGCCTTGTAGTAGTCCGGCGCGCTGATGTCTATCCTGTAGCGCGGGGCGCCCTGGTAAGTGAACCTGACCTCGACCTCGGCTTCCTCGTTGGCCCTGTCCCGCGCGCGGATCAGGGCGTTTCTTATCACCTCAACGCCGTTCGAACTTGGGACCGTTATCTCGAACTCCGCGTCTATCGTTACCGTCGGGACCTCGACGTAGGCCTCGATTATGGGCTTCAGCGCCTCGATCCACTCGTCGCTTATGAGGCCCTTCAGGACATCGATTCCGTTCTGGGCGGCGTCTTCAAATGCCGCATAGACCTCCCCGTACTCCTCCTCAAGGGGAACCCAGACCTCCCTCCAGGCCGTCTCGAATCTCTTCCCGAGCTTCTCCGCCGCCATGTTGAGGAGGTTCTCGGCTTTCTGGGCGCGCTTGTACTCCTGGAGCTTGGCCTTCCTCTGCTGCTGGTTGACGCGCTTCAGGCTCAAATCGATGTGCCCCTTACTCGGGTCAACGCGGATGACCTTGGCGACTATCTTCTGGCCCTCCTTGATGTAGTCCCTGATGTTCTTGACCCACGTCGGTGCGACCTCGCTTATGTGCATGAAGCCCTCCTTCCCGGGGTACTCGTCAAGTTTGAGGAAAGCACCGTAGGGATGAATGTTCTTAACGGTCGCTATGACGAACTCACCCTCCTCAGGGTACTCCTTGGCCTTCTTGGGCATTAAAACCACCTCTCAACTTTGTCCTGAAGAGTCTACAGAAGAGACTTTATTAAGCTTTGGCAATGGAAATCGGGGGAAAGAAAAACTCATGCGGGGCTGTTGCTCTGCCTTATAACCCTCAGAAGCTTTGCCTCCTCCGCGAGAACCTGGAACTTCTCCCTGCGAATTTTATCGAGCTTTCTGGAGACGGCCTTCTTCTGCCTCGACATCCTGACGAGCTTCGCCTCCTCAAGGATCAGGTACTCCTTCTGCTTCTTGACAACGTCAAGCTTTCTTTTTAACAGGTTTATTCTGCCCTTCATGTGGGTTCACCTGAGTGGTTTTGGTGCGCATCTCCTTAAAAGGATTTCGCTTAACGCCAATGTTGATATCGTTGATAGTCGTAAACTCATCCCCCCGAGACAACGGGGATTACCTCAACCCTGTCCCCATCGTTCACCGCCTCGTCCTCAACGGCGACCCTGCCGTTCACCTTCGCTATAGCGCTTTCGGTGTTGAAGCCGACCTCTCTGAGGACGTCCTTGACGAGCATTCCCCTCCTCCATTCAAGCTCCATCTCAACCCCCCTTCCAACGACCTTTACCTCTATCACCTTCACCACCTCAGACGTTTCCGCCGCACGATATAAAAATCCAATTGGCCCTGCCGGCCGAGGCAGTTTCGGGGCGTTAATGAGTGGAGGGGCAAAGGTTTATAAAACGTCCCCGAAAAAAGCCAACAGTCTCATGAATCGATAACTCAGGGGTGATGATCATGGGAAGGACTGCAAAGGTTGGTTCCGCTGGGAGGTTTGGAACCAGGTACGGTCTCAAGATCAGGAGAAGGGTCGCGGCCGTTGAGGCCAGGATGAAGCAGAAGCACGTCTGCCCCGTCTGCGGAAGAAGGGCGGTCAAGAGAATAAGCACCGGGATATGGCAGTGCCAGAAGTGCGGTGCAACCTTCGCAGGTGGGGCCTACCTGCCCGCCACGCCGGCCGGAAGGGTTGCCAAGCGCGTAACGGCCTCCAAGGCCTGACCCCAAATTTTGAGGTGAAAGGCATGGTGAAGGCGGTTTACCGCTGTGCCAAATGTGGAAGGGAGGTCGAGCTCGACCTCGAAACCACGAGGGAAGTCCGCTGCCCCTACTGCGGCAGCAAGATACTCTACAAGCCCAGGCCAAAGGTCTCAAGAAGGGTTAAGGCGATCTAAACCTCGATCTCCAGTTCCGGTCTCTCAACGACCACTTCTCCACTGGGAAGCAGTGAGATGCTCAGGGCGTGGATTTCAACGCCTGCCCTTTCCGCCTCCCTCAAAAGCCTCGCTATCTCCGGATCGCCCCTCTCGTAGGGCTTGAACTTCTCGACACCGGGCATAGCGCCGATGAAGAATATCATCGCCCTTCTTCCGGCCTTTCTCAGACTTATCAGCTCCCTTATGTGCTTCTGCCCCCTCGTCGATGGACAGTCCGGGTACATCGCGTACTCTCCTCGTTTTCCTCCCCTCAAAACGGCGCTCTTCATCTCGGCGTAGATTTCACCATCTGGACACTCGAACAGATAATCGAGGCGGGATTTTCCGACGGTTACCTCCTTCCGCTTTATCCTGCAGCCGCTCAGCCAGGGAATCAATCCGAGCTCAACGGCTCTCTCGAAGGCTTTGGCTTGAGTTCTCGTGTCTATTATCGCCCCCCTGCCTTCGAGATCCTCGAAAGCGACCAGAACGAAGTCCGTCTTTCCGCCGGTTTTCGGGAGGCAAAAAGCCTTCCTTCCCGGAACCATGAACTCCTCCAAGCGACCAGTGTTCGTGACGAGGGCCCTTTTGATTTCCCCGTTTACATCAACTAAGGCCACGAAGCGGTTGAGCCTCTCGATGAAGGTGCATGGAACGGTCTTCAGCTTCAGCAGGATCGGCTTTCCCATGGTTGGCATTAGACCGAAAGGCGTTTTTAACTTTGGGGCAATCTTAAGCGGTGGTTCGATGCTACCAGAGGAGTTCATCCGCTACGCCTTCGAGGAGAGGGTGGCTGGAATAAAGAAGCTCGCCGAGGGGAAGTTCGGGCCGGAGGCTCTAATAGGCTTTACCAGACACAACGCGGCGATAATAACCTGCGGTGAAGCTGGAGCAAACGGCTCGATAAAGGGAATCGGCTTCATCCACCGCGAGGAGTTCTTGTCAGAGACGATAGGAAAGCTAAGGGAAGAGCTGAGGAGGCCCTACAACCCGAGGAGGGCCCTTGAGTTCCTCCTGAACGAGATCTACGTCCGCGAAAAGATAGACTTCACGAAGTTCGTCTCCCTTGAGCTCGCGAAGAGGCACACGTGGAGGAACGTTACCTCCGGAAGCAGAGAAGCGACAATACTCTTCTTCACCCCACCAAGCACCTCCTACGAGGTTCGCTGTGAGGTCGAGGTTCACGAGGACGATGAAGTTTGGGAGTACACCAACGCCGTCCACGACACGTTTCACCGCCCGGATAAGCCGAGGGACTGGAGGAAAACACCAGCGTACCTCTTCAAAATCCGCGAGATCTACGACAACGGCGAGAGGGCGATGGGGGTGAGGATTTACCCATAGCAAAGTTTTTTTATCCAGTTACTGGATAATCCAGTTGGTGGATAATGATGAAGTTCTACAACAGGCGGGACGAGATTGAAGCCCTCAGGAAGGCGCTCACCCTCTCCAGATCCGGGCTCGTTTTGGTGACGATTACCGGGAGAAGGAGGGTGGGAAAAACAAGACTCGTCCGGGAGTTTTTATCCTCAGTGGACGCAAAATATCTAAATTTCTTCTTCTCGGTGAAGAGCGAGCGCCTTCTTCTGGACGACTTCTCTCGGGAAATCGAGCTTAAATTAGGTTATTCTCCAAGGTTCAAAGATTTTCAGGATTTTCTCAGGTATGTCGAGCGGATCGACGTTGACGCAGTCTTCTTTGACGAGTTCCAGAACGTCCTTCGGATAAATCCCTCGATAGCCTTTGATCTGCAGGCGTTTATAGACAGAAATCGCGAGCTTCCGCTTCTCGTGATAGTCTCCGGTTCGTATCTGGGGATGATGAAGAAACTCTTCGCCCAGCGGAAGGCACCTCTCTACGGCAGGAGTACTCTCTTCATGGAGCTTAACCCCCTTCGGCCGAAGTGTGTTTTTCAAATGCTCTCGGATCTGGGCGTTAATGATCCCGAGGAGAAGGTTCTGTTCTACGGAATCTTTGGGGGAGTCCCGAAGTACTACGAGCTAATTGAACTCTTTGGCCCCAAGTCGTCCCTTGAGCTCCTGAAGGACGCAGTCAGGTACTCTTCCTTCATAACGTCCGAGGGGGAAGGCCTGCTACTCGACGAGTTTGGAAAGGCATACCGGACGTACTATTCAATACTGAAGGCGATATCCCTTGGGAAAAACAGGATGGTGGAGATTGCCAACGCGGTGGGTATGAAGCCGGGGAGCATAAGCAAATACCTGGAGGCTCTCGAAAACTACTACGGCCTGGTCTCTCGCGAGGGGCCGGTCTTCGGCGGAAGGCGCTCTAAGTACGTCGTAAGGGACTACTTCCTCAACTTCTGGTTCTCCATGATTGAGCCGTGGAAATCGGCTATAGATTCCTCGGACTACGGTCCCTTCTTCAGGGCCCTGGAGGCCGATTTTTCCAACTACTTCGGCAGGGTTTTTGAGAGGGTTGTGGCGGATATTCTGAGGGATCTGAACGGAAAACTGCTGACCTTTAACTTAATAGGCCCCCAGTGGGGGAGGAACTACGAGATAGACCTCGTCGCCGTGAACACCAGGGAGAGGGAGGCAACGTTTATAGAGGCGAAGTGGAAGAAGAACGTTGACGGCCCCCGGGAAATCGGCAGGCTAATGGCCAAGGCCCACAACGTCCCGTGGGATGGGGAGAGAAAGTATCTTCTGGTGGCTAAGAGCTTCAAGCGGGACTGCCCGGACTGTCTGAGCGTTGACGAACTGGTCTCGCTTTTGGAAAAACTTAAATATCCCTCACCCCACATTCAGACGGAAATCTGAGCGGAGGCGATGGAGATGGTCGATTTTGAGCTGCTGAAGAGGATTATAGAGGCGCCGGGAGTTTCCGGCTACGAGTTCCTCGGCGTCAGGGACGTTGTGATAGAGGCTTTCAAGCCCTACGTCGATGAAATAAAGGTCGACAAGCTCGGAAACGTCATCGCCCACAGGAAGGGTAAGGGCCCGAGGGTAATGCTCGCGGGCCACATGGATCAGATAGGCCTTATGGTGACGCACATCGAGAAGAACGGCTTTCTGCGCGTTGCCCCCGTTGGAGGCGTTGACCCGAGAACTTTGATAGCCCAGCGCTTCAAGGTGTGGATCGGGCCGAACGAGTTCATCTACGGTGTCGGCGGCTCGGTTCCGCCCCACATCCAGAAGCCGGAGGAGAGGAACAAGGCGCCGACCTGGGATCAGGTCTTCATCGATGTCGGGGCCGAGAGCGAGGAGGAAGCCGAGGAGATGGGAGTGAAGATAGGAACCGTCATCACATGGGACGGCAGGCTTGAAAGGCTCGGCAAGCACCGCCTGGTCAGCATCGCCCACGACGACAGGATAGCGGTTTACACACTCGTTGAGGCCGCGAGGAAGCTCGCCGAGACCGAGGCCGATGTCTACTTCGTTGCCACCGTTCAGGAAGAAGTCGGCCTTCGCGGTGCCAGGGTTTCCGCCTTTGGAATCGATCCCGACTACGGCTTCGCCCTCGACGTCACCATAGCCGCAGATGTCCCAGGAACGCCGGAGCACAAGCAGATAACCCAGCTTGGAAAGGGAACCGCGATAAAGATCATGGACCGCTCGGTAATCTGCCACCCGAGTATAGTTAGGTGGATGGAGGAGCTGGCGAAGAAGTACGGGATACCCTATCAGTGGGACATCCTCACGGGCGGAGGGACGGATGCAGGGGCGATACACCTGAACAAGAGCGGCGTCCCGAGCGGTGGAATAAGCATTCCAGCGAGGTACATCCACTCGAACACCGAGGTAGTTGACGAGAGGGACGTAGACGCGAGCGTTGAGCTCACGGTTAAGGTCTTGGAGCACATTCCCGAGCTCAAGCTCTGATCCTCAGAAAACCCGAGGCCCTCAGAGCTCGTCTATGTCCACCTTTTCTTCCCTCTCTGGGATGAAGTCCTCGGGTTCGTCGAACTCGTCGAGCTCTCCAACGTGTTCCTTTATGACCCCAGTCCTCTGGGCTATCGGGGGGGCTGGCTCCTCCCTTTCAACCACTATGGAGCGCCGAAAACCGTAGAAGAGGAAGAGCGCAGCGCTCAGGATACCGACGAGAAGGGAGGGGGCCTTAGAGGGGAGGCGCAGGCCCCTGTGCCAGTTGTAAAGCAAATAATTCTGATAGGCGAAGAGGTACATGAACCATCCGAGGATCAGGGCCTCTAAGACGTACTCCGCGAACTTCTCGACGTTTAGTTCTGTCCTTTCATTCAGACGCATGCTCTCCCCGAGACCAGATGGCAGGCAAGGTTAAAAATCTTTGGCCGGAAGGGTTAAAGGAAAAGTGAGGGATGTTGTGAGATGACGGGTGACTACTTCCCCTACGAACCAAGGGAGCACCAGCTTGACTTCGTCGAGCTCGTTAGGGAATCTGCCGGGAGGGGAGAGAACGCCATAATCGAAGCACCAACCGGCTTCGGAAAGACGATAGGCGTCCTGGCCGGAATTCTCCCCGTTGCCAAAGAGCTCGGCCTCAAGGTTCTCTACCTCGCGAGGACGCACAGGCAGATGGACCGCGTTATAGAGGAGCTGAAGGCGATAAACGCCAAGAACCCGGTTTCAGGTGTCGAGCTGAGGAGCAGAAAGGAGCTCTGCCTCCACAGCTACCTGAGGGAGTACACGAGCGACGCCTACACGGCTATGGTAGTCTGCAAGAACCTGAAGAAGCTCGGGAAGTGCCCCTTCTACGAGAACGAGAAAAAGAAGAAGGCCGAGTTTGACGAATTGGTCCGATTCTTCCTTCAGGAGCCGAGTCACCCGGTCGAGATACTGAGCTATGCGGAAACCCTCGAACTCTGCCCCTACGACCTGACGAGGAAGATAGCCGAGAAGGCCGACGTTATAGTGGCAAGCTACCTGTACGCCCTCAACCCGAGCATAAGGGAGAGTTTGATAAGCTCGCTGGGCATCGACTACTCCGACCTGATAGTGGTCTTCGACGAGGCCCACAACCTTCCCGATCAGGCTATCTCAGCTTTGAGCGACAGGCTGAGCATAAACGCCGTGAACAGGGCCATCAAGGAAGCTGAAGAGTACAACGAGCACGAGATAGCGAACTTCCTCAGCATATTCGGCAGGGGGCTTGAGATACTCTACCGGGAGAAGCTCGCCGAGAGGGAAACCGATGAAGTCCCCATAATGCCAGAAGAGGTCTTCGCCCACGTCATCGAGGTTCTCGGCTTAACGCCGAGGTGGCTCGTCAAGACCCTGAACGAGATGGTCGCGGTCGGCGATTCAATAAGGGAGGACAGGATAGAGAAGGGAAAGCCACCGCGCTCCTACGTCGGCAGAACTGGCGAGTTCCTTCTCCTCTGGTTCTCCCTCATCGGCAGGGACGACTACCTCTTCCTTCTCACGAGGGAGCGCGGTCTGAGCCTCGAACTCGTTGCCCTCGACCCATCAAAGGCCCTCACTTTCCTGAGGGAGACGCACTCAGCTGTCTTCACCTCCGGCACACTCACACCGCTTGAGGCCTTCCGCGACGTTATGGGCATTGAGAAGGCCCGCCTCAAGAAGTTTCCGAGGATGGTGAAGAGGGAAAACGCACAGGTTTTGGTTGCCAAGGACGTCTCGACGAGAGGAGATGAGCGCTCCCTGGCACTCTACCGGAAGATGGCGGACTACATAGTCGAGGCGGTAAAGATAATCCCCAAAAACGTCGGGGTTTTTGCAGCTTCTTACGAGGTTCTGCAGGGGCTTCTCTCGACAAACCTGAAGGTTCGCATTGAGGAAACCGGGAAGGCCGTCTTCGTCGAGAAGCAGGGCGCGTCCTCCAGAGAAAACGATCTTTTGGTTGCCCAGTTCAAGGCCCATGCAAAGTCCAACGGTGCTGTCCTCCTCGGGGTCATGGGTGGGAGGAACAGCGAGGGGCAGGACTACAGCGGGGACGAGATGAACGGGGTGATCCTCGTCGGGATACCCTACGCGAGGCCAACCCCGAGGGTTCAGGCCCAGATAAGGTACTTCGAGAAGAAGTTCCCGGGGAAGGGCCGTTACTACGGCTATTACCTGCCGGCCCACAGGAAGCTGGTTCAAGCGGCTGGGAGGGTTCACCGCTCGGCCGAGGAGAGGGGCAGCATAGTTATCCTCGACTACCGCGTCCTCTGGAGGAGCGTGAGGAAGGATCTGCCCGACTGGATGGTCGAGACGATGAGGGCCGTTGATTTGGCCAAGATGAGGCTCCATCTAAGGCGTTTCTGGTCTAAGGGACTGTGAACTCCTTTTCCACCTTCACCCGGGTTCCGTCGATGTAGGCAAAGCGCACGATGCGGTAGCGCCCGGGCCGGAGCTCAACCGGGAGCTTCTGGACGTGGGTTTCGCCCGGGATCAGGACTATCCTCTTCTCTAAGAAGACGATCCCCAGCTCAACCTTCTTCCAGAAACCCCTGTACTCGTAGAGCTCCACTGCGTTGCTTATCTCGACCTTGCTCAGGTTGGGGTTGGTAACGCGGACGGTGAGATACCCCCTCGCTGGGACTACCTCGATGTCAAGCTCAACCTCAGGAGCCGAGCCGTAGGGGACGACCCCCACTTTCTCCTTCCCTGGGACTTTTACGATCCTCATCGGTTCATGTTCAGCGCCCGGGACGATAAACCTTTCTAATCCCTCACTCCTCCTCCGGGTACTCACTGCAGGGGCAGAGCATGACGATAACGCGCCTGTGCCTCGGGCCGTCGAGCTCAACGAAGAGCACCCTCTGCCACGTGCCGAGCTGTAGTTCCCCCTGGTCAACGGGGATGACGACCTCAGGGTTCAGGAGAAGGCCGGCACGCAGGTGGGAGTGGGCGTTGCTGTCTATCCTGTCGTGAAGGTAACCGGCCCCTTTGGGGATCAGCTCCTTCATCTTGGCCTTGAAGTCCTGGAGGAGTCCCTCCTCGGGTTCGTTTATTAAAAGCCCCGTCGTTGTGTGCTTGGTGTAAACCACGGCGAGCCCGTGCTTCATCTTCCCCCTCCAGACGGCCGCCTGGATCCTCTCCGTTACGTCCACTATCTGGAATCTCTCCCTCGTCGGGATCTCAACCTCGAAGAGCATGGAACCACCGGAGGGGTTAAGAGGAAAAGGAGTTAAGCTTTGCCCTCAGGACAGGATCTTCACGAGCTCCTCGAGTATTTCCATTGAAGTCTTAACTCCGTCCTGGACGAGGTACTTAAGGATAACGGCCAGTTCGTAGGCCTCTATGAGCTTTTCCCTGGGGATGGAGCTCTTCCTTCCGCTGAAGAGTTCGCCCCTGAGGGCGGAGTATATCTCCCCCACAGCGTCCCTGAAGAGCACCTCCTCACCCATAAGCTTGCCCTCGAGTATCGTCTGCGAGAGCTCCCTCACGTAGTCAACGGTGTTACTTCTGTCCCTGCTGCGCATTAGAACCCTTAGCCGCTCCATTCACCATCACCCTCCTGTCTATCTCCCTGTCGAGGGCGCTCAGGAGTATCTCGGCCACGAGTATTGAGGAGAAGCGCGGATCCCTCACCCCGAGGGCCACGTCTATGGCCCGCGATACGTCACCTATCTTGAGGAGCCTGTGCGCGACGTCTGCCAGCACTATGGACCTGAGCCTCTCATCTTTTATCGCGGAGGCTATGTGCAGTGCGTCGTCTATGTCGTCCTTGAGAACGGAGTACCTCCCTATCTTAACCCTCAGCTCGTCGCTCTTTGAGCGCTCCCAGAGCGCCCTCACGGTTTCCCAATCGCCTTCGTCGGGCTTTTCAAGGAAGCGGTTCATTATAGCCTTCCCAACCAGCGTGGCCTCATCTTCACGCAGAACCCTGATGAAGTTGGGCAGAGAGTGGGGGGAGACCTCAAGCAGTCTGAGGGCGGCGTTCACGAGGATCTCCTTCTCCCCGAACTTCCTTAGGAGGTCAACGGCCTCAAGGGGCTCCTCTGCGAGGGCGAAGGATATGGCGAGCTCAACCTTGAACTCATCCCCGAACTTCTCCACGAGCTCCTTTGCGAGGGCCTTTAGGTTGAGGACGTACCTCTCAAGAACCCCCCTCTCCTTCATGAAGAAGAGGGCCTCCTTGAACGCGTGCTTTGCCCACTCCTTGAGCTTTATCCTGCCTATCGTCCCTATCCCGTTTTCGTAGCTGTCCATGAGGAAGTAGGACTTCATTATCTCTATCAGGGCCTTCGAGCGGGCCGGCTCAGTGGTTATGAGTTCGAGGGCCATCTTACTCTTCCTTATCCTGTACGCGACGCGAACCTTCTCTGTCCCTATGAGAGAGGTGTTGCGTCGTATGATCTGGAGGAGAACCGTATCCCTGAGCTTTGGATCCTCTATCTTAGAGGCGTAGATGATCGCGTCCCCAATTCCGCCGAGCCCGAGCATGTACCTGGCCGCTACCGCCATGAGGTCATCGCGCACCGGAGGGGGGAGCTCGGCAGAGTCCTCAATAACGCGCTGGTAGAGCTTCTTCGAGGTCTTCAGCCCGGCCTTGCGCATTGAGTACCCTATTGACAGGAGGGCCCTGAGCATTTTCACGGGATCGTCAATCATCTTCGCCGTTTCAACGGCCTTGAGGAATACCAACTTGAAGTTTGGATCACGGGCTTTAGAAAGGCGCTCACCGATTTTAGCGTACGTGACGGCCCGGAGGTAGGGATCCCGGATGACCTCTGCCGTGCTTATTATCTCGGGTATTAGCATTAGAGCACCCCCGATTTATTTTTTTGAATAGAAGGTTCTTAACGTTATCGGCCCAAATGCTTTTAAAAGGCTGAGTAAAGGCCTTTCTATGTACAGCGTAATCTTTGGCAAGAATCCGGGGCTCAGCAGGGCGGAATTTTACAGCTTTACCCGCAGATTTAATCTTAAGGTTAGAATAACCGGCGAATATCGGGACTGGCTGCTCCTCGATTCGCCGCGGAGCATTGAGGCCTACTTCCGCTGGCTCGGCGGTTCCCTCAAGCTGGTTAAGGTAATCGGAGAGGGTGAGGAAGCGATAAAAGACCTCGAATACGCGAGACTCTTCACGGTGAGCCTCTACGGGAGGGACGACTGGAGGCTCTGGAGGAAGCTCGGGAGCGAGATAAAGAGGGAGTTTAAGGCCGAAGGCCCGGCGAAGTTCTTCAAGCCGGCAAAGGTCTACGCGATGCCCGCTGAACTAATCCTGAAGGGCTTTCCCGAGGTTAAAGACTTCGTCTTCCTCTTCCGCGGGGACGGGAGCTTCTTGGTTGGAGAGACAGTTAAGGTTACAGACCCCTTCGAGCTGAAGAAGCTCGACGTTGAAAGACCCGTTCAGAGGCCCATCCTCTCAATCCCGCCCCGACTGGCGAGGATAATGGTGAACCTCACGGAGGTTAGGAGGGGGAGCTTTTTAGACCCCTTCTGCGGGATAGGAACCATCCTCCAGGAGTTCGTCCTTCAGGTTTTGAACGCCTACGGCAGTGACAGGGACGAGAAACGCGTGAAGGAGGCCAAGAGAAACCTCGCCTGGCTTAGGAGGGAGTTTCGCCTTAAGAACTCGGCCCATTTAGAGGTCTGCGACGCGAGGAAGCTCAAGAGATGCTTCAGGCAGCGCTTTGACGCCATAGTTACCGAGCCATACCTCGGAAAGCCCCTCCGGAGGAACCCGGGCAGGGGTGAGGCAATTAAACTCGCCAACGAGCTCGACCGCTTTTACTACTCGGTCTTCGAGGGCTTTGCCGACGTCCTCAAGGGGAACGCAAAGGTCGTCTTCGTCTTTCCGGCTTACAGACTGAGTGACGGGAGGATTTACAGAAAAGACAGGAAGTGGCTCGGGAAGCTCGGCTTCGAGGTTCTGGGGAGATACCTCGACTACGAGGAGAGGCACCGCTTAATCAGGGATGTCCACGTGCTGAGGTACAGGGGTTAGCAAATGCCGAACGTCCGTTTTAGAGTTTCTTTGACCTCATCAATTTTCACAGGTCTAATCTCCCCAATGCTTTTGATAACGAGTGATTTCTCTACCGTAAAAACGGAAGAACAGTCTATGAAGCTCTTTTTCTTGAGCTTACCCTTAAGGAGGTCTCTTTGTTCGAGTTCAACTTGGAATTCCCTAAAATGCGGACTTCCCGTTATTTTGAGCACTATTAAGTCGTCACTTATTCTGTTCAACTCATTGGAGCTGATAACCAGCACAGGACGGAGCTTCTTTCCTATGTAATCGGTAAAAGGAAGTTCCAAAAGGAGTATCTCCCCCTGCCTAAAACTCGAAGAGCTCTTCGGCATCGTCTCCCTCCTGCAGGAGCTTGAGGTAGCCGAGATCCTTCAGTGGTTCTCTCTTTTCCACTTTCTCAATCAGTATCCTAATCCGAGAACCCGGGGGTATGTTCAGCTTTCTTAGGGGGATTATCACATCGCCCCGATATATGGCAACTATCTCCTCAGGCATGGTTAAAAATTGGGAAATCAGCTTTTAAACGTTTGGAACTATCACTCAATAAGCCTCTCGTGCTCCTGTTTTATGCAGCGGTGAGCGACCGCGATCAATCCGGCCTCCCTGGCCTTCTTAAAGGCCTCCTCACTGAACGTCCCGAACTGGAACCAGACGACCTTCGCGCCCTTCTCTATCGCCTGCCCCACGTAGTCCATCGTGAACTCTGGGCGAACGAAGAGGTCAACGATTTCAACCTCGTCCGGGATATCAAGGACGCTTGGGTAGCACTTCCTCCCGAGGATTTCGTCATAGCGCGGGTTCACCGGGTAGACCTCGTAGCCCTTCTCAAGAAGGTAGCGCATCACCTCGTTCGAGTCGCGTTCCGGCTTTGGAGAAGCTCCCACGAGGGCTATCTTCCTGTACTTCGTCAGGATTTCCCTGATTTCCTCATCGCTAAGCCTGTCAACGGGAGTTGCCCTCACCATTCCATCACCCCCTCCATTCTTCCACCGGCAGGAGCCTGATAACACGCCCCCCGAGCTCAATCTTCTCTTTCCCCTTTTCCCACGTAACAGCCGTTAGTTTCTCAATTCCCGTCTCGACAGAGGCTTCGACGAGTGCCGAGAGCTCCCGCTCCCTGTTCCCCGGATGGAGCTTCCACGAGACCTGTATCAGTTCCTCCTCCGGGATTATGAAATCAACCTCGCGACCGCTCCGGGTTACGTAGAAGAAAAGGTCCTCGTTCGGTATTAGACCCCGTTTTAGCAGCTCGGTGAAGGTCAGGTTCTCTAAGAGTCTCCCGCGGTCGTTAACCCCGAGGACCTTGAGCAGGCCGTTGTCAACGAAGTACGGCTTGAAGCCGAGGAGCTCTTTCTTCTTTTCGGACTTCACCTGCGCCCTGAGGGGGAACAGCACGAGGGCATCGCTGAGGTATTCAACGTAATTAGCTAAGGTTGGCTTTCCAACGGCTATGCCCAGGCTCTTCATCGTGGAGTGCAACTTGGTCACCGAGGTGTGGCTTGAGGAGGCCAAGAGTTTGAAGAGGAACCTCAACGCCTTAAGGTTGTCAACGCGCCACCTCTCAACGACGTCCCGGTAGATCGTGACGTCCATTATCTCACGCAGAATCTCCCTCCTCAGTTCGGTCTGGAGGAGAACCTCCGGATAAGAACCCCATTCGAGGCACTCCCTTACTACCCCCAAGAGCTTTCCCCTCGCCTCGAGGCTTGGAAGGGCTTTCTCAAGTTCCTTGGCCCTCAGAACCTCGGAGAGCGAAAATGGGTACAGGTGGATCGTGAGAGCCCTTCCCCTAAGGACGGTCGCTATCTCCTTCGAGAGAAGTTTTGATGAAGAACCCGTCAGGATTACCCTGTGCCCCATATCGAGGGCGTACCTGACGAAGCGCTCCCAGCCCTCAACCTCCTGAACTTCATCGAGCAGGAAAAGGAGCTTCTCGCCTTTGGGAACGGAGGTCAGGGAGTAGTAGCTCCTCAGCATCTCCATCATGTCATCAGCGGTTGCCCCGACAAGGCGCGGATCCTCGAAGTTTACGTAGAGGCTTCTTCTCCTCTCAGGATCGAGCTCGTCCCACAGCTGAAAGAGGAAGAAGGTCTTTCCAGCCCTTCTCGGGCCAACGATGGCCAAGGCACGGTTTTTAGGAAGCTTAACCTTGACCATTCGCTTGATGTACTTCACCCTCAGTCCCAAGTAATCGGAGATCACCTCTTCCCATGCCGAGCGCTCAATCATGTTTTACGCATAGAACATTTCATTTAAAAAGATTGTTGTGCTTAAAAAACATCACTCCCTGCAGCCCATAGGGGAGTTGGAGTGTGAGGATGCAGCGGGTTTAAACCAGCTGGGGTAGGGGGCTTAAGTGCCCCTACCGAGCCACCTCCAGTAGGGGTTGAGCTCTACGATGCTCCACCACTTCCTCAGCTCTTCCCTGGCCTCGCGGTAATCTGGGTAAAAGCACCCAACAAAATCCCAGAAGGCCTTTGAATGCTCCTGAAACTTCAGGTGGGCCAGCTCGTGGACAACAACGTACTCCCTAAGCTCCGGCGGAACCGAAACGAGGCGAACGTTGAAGTTGAGGTTGCCCCTTGAAGAGCAACTCCCCCACCTGCTCCTCTGGTGCCTGATGAAGACCTTTTTGGGAGAAACGCCCATTCTCTGAGAGTACTCACTAACAAGTGCGAGTATCTTTGGCCTGAGATAGGCCTTAAGCTCGGCCAGGGTCTCGTCTGGATAGGCCGAGAAGACGACCGTCCTGAACCTCTCGTGAACCTTCGCTTTTCTTCCCCGGATGACCTGATAGAACTCCCCGTCTATGGGAAAGCCCCTCTCTGCTACCTCCCTCAATCCATCTATCTCGCCGAGCTTGGCCTCAAGCCAGCCCCTGTGGCGCTCGACGAAAGGGCCAACGTCGTAACCTTCCGGGGCGGTAACGATAACCTTTCCGTCGGGCCTAACCTCGATGCGCGCGTATTTCACGGGCCTCCGGCGGACTTCGATGTCCATCCCATCACCTTTTAAGGAATTTTGAGAATTGGGCCTTATGAACCTTCGGGTCATCAGGAAGAAGGCCAAGAGCCTCTACACCCGCTCAAGAATTCCGGGAGTGAGCTGGAGCGTGAACCAGTACGTCGGCTGTGTCTTCGCCTGCAGGTACTGCTACGCCCGCTTTTTAACCCGGTGGAGGGACTACGGCGAGTGGGGAACCTGGGTTGAGGTGAAGACCAACGCGCCCGAGCTGGCCAGAAAGCGCGTTGAAGGGAAGGTTGTAATGTCCACAGTGAGCGACCCCTACCAGCCGGTTGAGGCGGAGATGAAGCTCACGCGGAGGGTTCTTCAGTATATGGACAAGAGGAACGAGCTCTCAATCCTGACGAGGTCGCCGCTGGTTACGCGCGATATCGGCCTCTTTAAGCTCTTCCACTCGATAGAGGTCGGATTAACGATAAACGGCTTCACCGGGAAGGAAAAGGAGCTTTTTGAGCCTCTCGCCCCGGTTCACAGGGCAAGGGTTAGCGCCCTGAAAGAGCTCCACGATGCGGGGTTAAGGACCTACGCCTTCGTCAGCCCGATAATTCCGGGAGTGAGTGACGTTAGGGCAATAGTTGAGGAAACCCGGGACTTCGCCGGTTATTACTTCTTCGAGGTTCTCAACCTCCGCGCCTCGGGGAGGAACTTCCGGAGGCTTCTCCGCGAGGAGTATCCGGAGAGCTACGCCGTTCTTACCGATGAGGAAAAATTCCGGAAGTTCCTGCGGGAGCTGAGGGAGGAGATAAACCGGCTTGGGGTGAGGGCTGAGGGGATAGAGACCCATCAGAGGGGCTGGGAGTTCGTTAAACTTTAATCACCAGAAGGGAGAGAGCAGTGAACCGCCGTAGGCGAGCCAGAGCAGGAATGCCGTTGAGAGGGGAACCGTGAACTCGTCGTAGGCCGATTGAAGGGGGAGGCTTTCGAGGAGCGCCGCCGTAAAGGCCGTGCCTATGGCTATGCCCCACGAAGGGTCCAGGGAAAGAGCCTTATAAGAACCCCAGAGGGCCAGAAGGGAAACCAGAAACATCGTCGAGCTCCCGGCGAAGGTCTTCCGCCCGTTCCATGGGATTTTGGGCCCTCCGACTGTCTGGCCAACTATCGCGTTGAAGCAGTCGCCGAAGGTGGAGACCCAGAGGGCCGAGAGGGCCGCCAGCTTTGGAAAGACCGTGCAGACGATTCCCATAGTGACCCAGAAGAGGAAGCTCCCGAGGAAGTTGTCCCCCTCGTCCTCCCTCGCCATCGTTCTGTAGCTCAGGTCCGCTATGGGAACCGTGAACGACCAGCCCCGGCGGAGCTTGAGGTGCTGGAGGGTGTAGGGAAGGGCCAGCGACCAGACAACGATGAGTGTTACCCACTTCGGCGTGAAAAGTATTATCGGCGCTCCCAAAACTCCCGGCAGAACATGCCAGAGCTTTCTGACGAGCTCCCTCCTTGGAATCCTCTCCATTATTTCACCGTTGTAACTGGGCAAAGCTCATATTTATGGCTTCCTGATGGGCCTTCCGGGTTGGTCTCAGGTGAACAACCATGGCCAATCACATTTTTAAAACCCGCCCCTCACTTCACCTTAAGGGAGAGAATTAGGTGAGGCTAATGGCGATAGTCGTGAGGTCCAACCCGAACATGCCCGAGGAGATTGCCGGGCTCTTCAGGAAACAGCACTACGAGATTGTTGGGAGACACAGCGGGGTAAAGCTCTGCCACTGGTTGAAGGAGAGCCTTACCAAGGGCCGCTTCTGCTACAAGCAGAAGTTCTACGGCATAGCGAGCCATCGCTGCCTTCAGATGACGCCGGTTTTGGCATGGTGCACCCACAACTGCATCTTCTGCTGGCGCCCGATGGAGAGCTTCTTAGGAACGGAACTCCCGCAACCGTGGGATGACCCGGCTTTCATCGTCGAGGAGAGCATAAAGGCCCAGAGGAAGCTTTTAGTTGGCTACAAGGGCAACCCGAAGGTCCCGAAGGAGAAGTTCGAGGAGGCGTGGAACCCGAGGCACGCGGCGATAAGCCTCTCCGGCGAGCCCATGCTCTACCCCTACATGGGGGATTTAGTTGAGGAGTTCCACAGGCGCGGTTTCACCACCTTCATAGTCACGAACGGAACGGTTCCTGAGAGGCTTGATGAGATGATAAGAGAGGATAAGCTCCCGACCCAGCTCTACGTCTCGCTCACAGCTCCGGACATAGAGACCTACAACAGAGTAAACGTCCCCATGATACCCGACGGCTGGGAGAGGATAAAGGAGACGCTCAAGCTGATGGAGGACGCTCAAACGAGGACGGTAGTAAGGCTGACCTTAGTGAAGGGCGAGAACATGCACAATCCGAAAGGCTACGCTGAGCTCATCAAAACAGCGAACCCGATGTTCGTCGAGGCAAAGGCCTACATGTTCGTGGGCTTCTCAAGGCAGAGGCTGACCATCAACAACATGCCCAGGCACGAGGAGATAAAAGCCTTTGCAGAGGAGCTGGTGAAGAATCTCCCGGGCTACCACATCGAGGACGAATACGAACCCAGCAGGGTCGTCCTCATAATGCGCGACGACGTTGACCCGAGGGGAAGGGGGCTGGGCGGAAGGTTCGTTCCGAAGCTGACCTAAGAAAACTTTATTTATTCTCCCTCCCATTAGCCTCTTAGGGGTGCCAACAATGGGAAAGGGTCTTAAACTCACCGGTGTTGTCCTCGTAACCCTGTTCATCATCACGCCGTTTGCCGCCGCCGTTCCGGTGAACGATGGCTCCGCGGCATTCTTGAGAAAGTTCGGCGACAGCGATGGGAGGATAGACCACATAAGCCTCTCGATAGTGGCCCTCTCGGAGGCAAACGGAAAGGTCAGGGACGACCTGACGCCGCGGATTAGGGAGTTCACGAGAGAGCTGCTCTCATACCAGAACCCCGATGGCGGCTGGGGTTACTTCCCGGGGAGCGTCAGCAACGTGATGGACACCGCCTACGCCCTGATAGCGCTCAAACGGGCCCTGCCCTTCTTCGAGGGCACGGCGGACTACTTCAAGGTTGAGGAAGCGAGGGAGAGGGGGTTATCCTTCCTGACCTCGTCTGCCACGGCGGACGGCTGGGGATACGTACCCGAAACCGTGCCGATGTTCTACCCAACGGTGCTCTCCCTCTGGGCGCTCGGGGAAAACGGCCTCAGGAACTACTCCTCCATCATCGGGAGGCTCGGCGACCTGCCCAGGCACATCGACGGGGAGAGCGCCCTGGCCCTCAAGCTGATAGCCATGCACGCGCTCAACGTAACCCCATCCAAGGGGGAGATCGAGGAGCTGGTGAGCGATCTGAAGTCCCCCAACCTGAGCGTGGAGCAGAGGGCGATCCTGACCTACGCGCTTACGCTGTATTCACAGCCCACCTTCGAGGTCGTCGCTCAGTTCGCGAAGCTGGATGAGATGAAGCACGTTGGTGGTAGCATGGTCTTCTGGGCGGACACGCCCAAGTACCCGATCTCGATAACGGACACCGTAACCCCAACGGCTTATGCCCTCCTCGCGGTTTCCAGGCTCGTGCCCCCCATACACCGGAGGAACATAAACGCCGCCCCCTGCAGTGAGATAATCTCGGCCCAGAACCCCGATGGCGGCTGGGGAATCCTCAGGGGCGGGCCCTCGAATGAGAAGGCGACCTATTACGCGCTCCTGGCCATAGAAGCATGCTATCCGGCCCCCGCGGTCGTTGAAAGGGGGGTGAACTGGACGAAGTCCAGGCTCCCAATGGACGAGAAGGAGGCCATCTCGGCTGGAAGGCTGACGGTGGCTTACTACTACGCCCTTAAAACCCTGCTCCACTTCAATGCCCTATCCCGTGGCGAGAGGGAGCACGCGGTCTCGGTTGTACGCTCCCTTGAGCTTGAGCGGGGGAGATGGGGTGTAAGGGGCCTTGGTCCCCAGCCAGCGGAGACCGCGATGGCCGTTGACCTGCTCCTCTCCTTAGGTGTTCCCAAAACCGATCCGGACGTTCAGGCCGCCAGGGATTGGCTGCTCTCAATAAGCTCAACCGGCTGGGGCCTCTACGCTGAGGGGAAGCTCTACGGCTACATGCTCGACATGAACGTGCTCGACACCCTGACCGTCCTCTGGGCTCTCAAACCGATAGCGAGCGGGAGCCAGCTCGAACCCCACATCTCGTGGCTGATAGACCAGCGGGTTGACGGCGGCTGGCCTTACATGAGGGAGTACCGGGGAATGGACGATAAAATCCACGTTGGGAAACCGAGGCTCGACCTGACGGTCTCTGCAACCCTGCTCCTCCTCGACTTCGGTAAGGACTACACCGACGAAACCCTGTCCCTCGTCCAGAAGATGCTCCCCGAAGTCGTTAACGATACGATAGAGCTCTCCTCTGCGATCATCTATCTTCAAAAGCTCAGGAGGATGCCCTCTGCGGATCTCTCTGACGTCAGGGCGGCGATGGAGAGCGGGTTCTTCACGGTGGCCTACGGGGCCGGAAAGCTCGACGACGCAACGGCGGTGCTGAACTACCTCAGGAGGGACTTCGGCTTCCACTTTGACGTCCAGCCCCTCGGGAACCTCACCTCAGGAAACTACGTTGTTTTAGCCGGCTTCACTGAGGTAAACGTGAGCAGGTACAACCGCTACATAACTGTGGGCCTGAACGGGGTCTCCGTGAGGGTCAACAACTCCACCTATCCCGCCGGCAGTACCGTGCTCCTCATCCCGGGGAGAACCTCAAGGGGTTTTGTGCTCTTCGTCCTCTACAGCGGGGCATCTGACGTGGCGAGGCTGATCTTCAAGATAGGGTACGTGAAGTACATGCAGGGCAAGGCCGTTGCGGTAACCTTCACGGATCTCAACGGCGATGGAAAGGTACAGCTTGACGAGGTCAGGGCGCGGACAATAGGATGAGGGGGAGAGGTCGTGAGGGCTATAATAATTGGGGTCGGGCAGTGCGGGACGAAGATAGCCGACCTCTTTTCCCTCGTTGATTTTGAGGCAATCGCCGTGAACACCTCGCGGGGCGATCTCGACTACCTGAAGCACATTCCGGCCGAGAGGAGGATACTCATAGGCGAGAGCCTGACAGGCGGCAAGGGCGTGAACGCAAACCCCGTGCTCGGAAGGGAAGCGATGAAAAGGGACCTTCCCCTCGTCATGAGGAAGGTCTCCTCGATGGTCGGCTACGAGGACGTTGACATCTTTTTCCTGACCTTCGGCTTCGGCGGTGGAACCGGAGCTGGTGGAACGCCGGTCTTAGCCGCCGCGCTTAAGGAGGAGTACCCGGAGTCTCTGGTCGTGGCCGTTGGGGCCCTGCCGCTGAAGGAGGAGGGCATAAGGCCCACAATCAACGCGGCCATAACGATAGACAAGCTCTCCAAGGTCGCCGATTCTATAATAGCCATAGACAACAACAAGCTGAAGGAGAGCGATGAGGACATAGCGAGAGCCTATGAGAAGATAAACTACACGATAGTCGAGAGGATAGGCTCACTGCTCGCCCTCATAGACATCCCCGGGGAGCAGACCCTCGATGCAAGCGACCTGAAGTTCGTTCTGAAGGCCTTCGGGAGCTTTGCGACGGTCGGATACGCGAAGGCGAGAGCAGACCAGGTCAGGAGCCTCTCAAAGCTCATAGAGCGGTCGTTCGAGAGTGAGGGGCTCTACCTTGAGGCGAAGGTTGAGTCAGCCCTCTACGGCCTCGTTGCGATCCACGGGCCGCCGGAGGTTCTGAAGGCCAAGGAGATATTCGAGGCCCTCGACGAGCTAACCGGCAGAATAAAGGGTAAGCAGATATTCAGGGGGTTCTATCCGGATTCGAGAACCCGTGATGTTGAGGTCGTAACGCTTTTGAGCGGCATCTACGAGAGCAGGAGCATCGAGGAGATAATACTGACTGCGAAGGGCTACGCCAAGTCCTTTATGAAGGCCAAGGCCGAGGCTGAGGAAAAGAAGAGGGAGCTCCTCACGGGGTTGCCGGATTTCGATGACCTCTACCCGGGGGCAGAGGTGAATGACTGAGGCCGTTAGGGACTCGGTTGAGGTCGCCCTCGAACTGGACGAGAAGGGGGTTTACTCACACATAGCCAAGGAGAGCGCCGAGGACATCAGGCGGATAATTTCCTCCATAGACGCTGAGAGGGCCCAGAGAAAGGGTTTCACCGTCTACTACCTGGACGACTGGGACGACCTCATAAGGGAGAGGATACGGAAGGGGAAGAGGCACACCGCCTTCGACTTCTACAACCCTGCCCTCCTGGACATCTGGGAGGAAAAGGTCGGTGAGCTCAGGCGCATCAGAATGACCGAGCGCTTCCTCTACTCGGGGATAGCCCTTTTCTCCCTTGGCTTTGTCTTGGCCGGCCTCCTCTTCGGGGCGTACCTTATTCCCGTCGGCCTCTCGGTTCTCCCCCTGTGGATCTGGGTCAGGGACTGGGCGGGTGAGAGGAGGGATCTAATCTACCACCAGCTCACCCAGTTCTTCATAGACGAGATGCGGGCCCTCATAGAAGACTACAACCTCAACCCGGAGGAATACAGGTTCAAACTCTTCAACGACGATTACTTCGGGGTCTCCATAGTGAGGCTCGGCAGGGAGAACTTCGCCGTGGTCAGCTCAGAACCCGGCAAAAATGTAGGGCAACCCCCAAATTCTGGTGAGTAAGCGTTAAATAGGTATCCCTCCTTAAGTCGTTTAAGGGGTAGGAATGAGGAGGGGCCAGTCTTCCCTCGAGTTCATGTTCGTGTTCGGAATAATGCTCATCCTGTTAGTTTACTCCTTCAACAACACAACGTTCAGGCAGGGCTCGCCCTCCCAGGGCACCCTCTCGATGCAGATAGCACTTGAGGAGAAGAACTTAGCGAGCTCGATATCAAACGCCATAGACCAGGCCTACGCCCAGGGCCCGGGCTCCAAAAGCACGCTCCATGTAAGGCTCACCTACCTGCGGCAGCCCTACTACCTGGAGAAGGGCCTTGGGGTGACTGACCCGAGGATTTTCATAACCTACGGGCCCTATGACGATGCCAACGGAACCTACGTGACCGTTATCAACGGAACGGGAGCAACGAACGCCGTTCTCTCAGGTGGCGGAAAGACCGTGTTCTGGGCCGAGTCCTTCTACCAGAAAGACCTCTTGGGAAACTCAAGCGTTTGGGGCACGAGCGCCACGCTGAACATAAACGGGACCGCTTACACCCTCTACGGCCTCGTGCTTCCACCCGAAGGCCTTCCGCCTGTGCTCACTGTGGTCGTGGAGTGGAACCCTGACCTTCCCGACAGGTGGCTCTTCAACCAGAGCTCCGGGGAGATCAGGATAAACATCAACCCGGGTGGGTGAGATGAGGCGGGAGGGCCAGATAACCTTTGACTTCATGATAGCGTTCATGCTCATCAGCGTTACGGTAGCCGGCGCGGTCTCCCTCGCAAACGGCGAGCTCTCAACGGCCAACACCATAGACAAGACCGCGAGGCTCAAGGCGTTCGCCGTTGACGTCAGGGACACGGTTACGAAGGTCTACAGCATCGGGGGCGGCTTCACTGTGGTTAAGGACTGTCCCATAGAGCTCGGAAAAGGCGACAGCATCTCGATCACCCTCAACTCCAGCTCCAACTCGGTAACGGTGGAGGCCGTACTCTCCGGAAAGAGGTACCTCGTGGTTCAGAGGCTTCAGGTGCCCGTCTACACGACAACCTCGGTGACGCTGGATGAGAAGAGGAAGGACTTCAACGTAACCGCGGTTTACAACGCCGCTGAGGGGAGGACGTATGTTGAGCTTGAGTAGGGCCCAGACCGCCATAGAGGTTCTCTTCATAACGGGCATAATCCTCTTGGGAACAGCTGTGATAGCCCCCTACTACCTCGGGAACAACGACAGGGCTTTCATCCTCATGCAGGTGAAGGGCGCCGCCTCGACGGCCTGCTCCTACATAAACACCGGTGTGGCGGAGGAAGGGCCAGAATACGCTCCGCTAAACCCGCTGATAAAAGCCCTCAACTACACCTCCCCGGGCTGCATCGTGAAGGGCGTCGGCGAGGAGGAAGCCAGCGGATGGATGAACGTCAGGGTGGTCTTGGAATACAGGGGGCCCCTCGATGGGAGCTCCCTGGAGAAGGCCGTGGCGGCTTTCATAGTCGGTGAGCTCAAATCGAAAAACGGCGTGATAAGCGAAAACGGCCTCCTGAAATACGGGCGTGTGAGCTTCAACGTTACAGTGGAGGCGGTCAGGGGATGAGGCGGGGTCAGCTGCTCTCACTCGATGCGCTCATTTCACTGATAGTCATGATGTTCGTCTTCGCGGCGGTGGTGAACACGTCGACCGCCCTCAAGGACGAGATAGCCTCGACCCTCGGCTGGTACGAGAGGGCCAACATAGCTGACAACATGCTCGACGTCCTCATGAAAAGCCCGGGGGAGCCCGTGAACTGGGAGCTCAACCCGTCGTCTGCTAAGGTGGTGGGTCTGAGGGATCCCTCAAGCATCTACTCCCTGAGCTACGAGAAAATCGTGGCCCTCGGTGAGAACCCTGCAGGGGTCGTGAGGGCCCTGCTCAATGAGTCGGGTGGTAAGGACTTTCTCCTTTCAGTCTACGTCTCCAGGTTCCGTGTTTCAATAAGCGGGCGCTTTCCTAAGGTGTACCTCCAGAACGAGACCTTTGAGAACCCGAACGGTAATGGGATCAACTTTGAGATAACCAGCGGAAACGGCAACAGTCCCTTTACAGTGACGTGGGTTCAGCTTGAGAGAAATGGGAATGTGTATACCAACGATGAAATGTGCACCCTCGTCTCGGGCAACACAATAGACCTCCAGAGTGGTGATCTGCTCCAGTTCGTTCTCGCGGAGGACGTGACGCTGACGGCTAAACGGGGACAGTACGTTGAGACCTACAGCATACCGAGTGGGGCAAGGGTCGTAATCCGCATAACCGGGCCCGATGCCAGCAACTTCCAGGTAAACTACGGCGGCGGCTCCTGTCCCTATACTTTCAAGTTCACCGGACAGGGAAACGTCGTTATAACCGTCTCGGCCTACGACAACACGACCCCCGTCTTTAACTCCACCTACATCTTTCCCACGGTTCTCCTTCAGAACAACAGCCCCACCTATCGCTTTGCGGTGGTAAACGGCAGTGTTGTTACCGATTGGGGCGTGATAAATGCATCGATGGAGAGGTCTCCCTGGATAGAGCCCGAAATGAGGATGGGTGTGATAAGCAGGCTCGCCTACAACCTCTCCTCTGGGCCTTCAAGCGAAGAGCCAATGGTATACGGCGTCCTCTCAGAGGGCCTGCCTCCCGGGGCCTACATGAACGTAACGGTTCCCTCAACCGCTGGAAACATGACCATGTTCGTTCTCTCGGGGAGCAGTGAAGGGGGGCTCTTGATTTACAGGGATGACAGCGGTGCCCTCTGGGGCATAACCGTCCTGGGAGGGGAGATAAGGAGATACCAGGGAAAGGGGAACTCGATCGTAATACCCCTAAATGACGTCTTCGGCTCACCTCAGAGCGGGGATACCATAGGGCTCTGGCTTTACTCGCTCTCGGGATGGGGCAGAAAAGATGTGGACATCCGGCTGTTTCCAAGCCTTGAGTGGTTCCTGAAGCCAAAGTTCGAACAGGTTTTGATACAGCTTAAGGTGTGGGATGACTCATGAGGAGGGGATTCGTGTTCACGCTCGATGCTCTCCTGTCGCTCCTGCTCGTTACGCTCTTCGCGACGAGCATAGTGGGCATTATGAACCAGGGGAATGTTTACTCAACGTACATGCGCTCCCAGAACAAATACCTGGCCGAGAACACCCTCCTCACCCTTCGGACGGTCCCCCTCAATCAGATAGTCCCGGCGAGTGTGATAAGGAACTGGACCGAGAACGGCGTTCTTGTGGGCGGTCTCGTGAGCCCCGACATGGATCCGCTCGACATAGTCTCGACCTACTGGGCGACGGGGCCGATATACCCGACTCTCGACCTCAGGCACAAGGCTGAAATAATCCTCGGTTACATACTGAATAAAACCCTGCGGGGCTACGACTATCAGCTACTCATAAACAACTACACAAGCCCCTACCTGACGCGGGCCAGTGGAAGCTATTCAAAGGCGCCTGACGTTTCCCCGGCGACCCTAATCATGAGCGGCTACGCCTACAACCAAACCCCGCGGGGCTACATGGCGAGGGCTTATTTGACGAGGGCTGCGTTTGTGAGGAGCGACCTGTTTGGATGGATGAGGGTTCTCGCCGGAGGCTTTTCCAGTAGTGGATACAGCAACTCCCTCGATGTTATCAGTACGATCAACATACCCACAGATAGCCAGAAGGATATATATGAAGCGAATGGCAACTTCGTGCACAGATTCCTGGAGCGGGAGGATGTTTATATAAACGGCAACCACGTGGCTCTAAGTGGCACGGAGCCGAACGCCCCGAACATAAAGAACTACCTCGTACCTGGCAAGAACGTTATAAGGATGTACTTCCATGATTCAGCCTACTACGGAAGCTACTATCGCTACACAATTGGTATTGGCAGTGGAACGACGGTATACGTTAAATACAAAAGCAACAGTCTTCGCGCGGGCAACCCAGGCCTTATAAAGGTCTACAATGTGACGTCTCAATATACCGGCTTCATTTACCTTTTCGAGAACTTCGTGCCCGGCAATATAACTGGGATAAACATGGTTTTCAAGGTCAAGGGGGCTCAAGTGGTGCGCCTGTACTACGGGCTGGGGGCCAACCTTTATCTTCTCCTTGAAAAGACCGTGAATCCAAACTCGGTCCAGACGGTTGAGTTCACAAACTCGGAGATCGAAAACGCCCTCGCGTCAATTGGGGTGAGTTATGAGAACCTGTCAAAAATGGTCTTTGATTTCGTTGTGGCTATAGATGCAAAATACTACACCTCCGACGGTCAGTTCCACTATGGGGGGGCGAGCTACTACTCCTATTCCTGCCCCGCCAGTGACTGCGGGGGGGAGAGGGAGAGGGTTTTATACGGCTACCCCGATTCCTACGTCCAGATCTCTTACATACCAAGGACCGTCATAACAAGGTACAGCATCCCCCTGTCCATACCAATAGGCTATGATACGCCAACGTACAGTGGGTACACGGGATACCACTGTGGTGGTGACACCTACAAGACAATGACGATTCAGTATACCCTTCCATCAAAAGCCATCCCCTGGTATGCTGACTTGTGGGTTGGCTACTGCTTTGCCGCTTCGACCACACAGTATTTGGAGGAGAATGGGAACACCTTCTACAGTGGCCCCAATGGTGTTTACGCACTAAGGATTGCGTATTCCAAGATCTATCCCTGGATGATGAAACCGGGTTCAAACACGTTTAAAGCCGAGCTTGAAACCGGGGTGGACAATGGAGGGACATCCTTCAGATACCAGGTGACGAGGGGCATTATCAAGTACTTCATCGAGGCCTACGCGGGTTATGGAGACGTTTTTCCATACATACTCCAGGGCTACCCAACTTACAAAGGCTACAATCTCACGTACTATTACTCTGACGGAACGAACACCTACGAGAGGCACATCCTCGTTGGGGATCCCCCCTACAAACCCTTATCCGTCAACGACCTCAACCCCACGAGATATGCCGTAGACGACGCAATCCTTCGCCTTTTCAACAACTTAAACTACATCGGCGACAAAAACCCGGGCGAGTGGAGGAGTGCACCATACGATGGCTCCCAGCAGAACCCAATAGACGTTGACCTTCCGGAGGGAGTAAAGATAGAGGCGGCCTCCATGGGCAACATCCCCGGCCTCTTCAGGCCGATACAGATTACACTCCGCGTGTGGAGGGAGGGCTGATGAGGAGGGGCTTCCTTCTGAACGCTTCCGTTCTGATACTCATTATACCCCTGATGCTTCTAATGGCCACCTACGAGAACGTCTCGAACCAGGTGATCACCGCACAGAGCGAGAGAACCCACGTTGAGAGAACCTACGATGTCGTTTCCTTCCTCAACCTTGAGTTTCAGAAGGCGTTGGAACTATCCGGTAAGAGGGCCGTTGTGGCGACCGTTGATTACGTTTCCGTCACCGGGAGGTTCATAAGCCCTTCCTATATGGCTAACAACACCATCCGCGACCTGATGCTCAGCGGCACCTCTTCCTCAATAACAGGCTATGATATCGAGAGGGTTATGGGCAAGCAGACGCTGAGGGTATGGCTCTCCAACGTCACCAAAATGCTCGCCGAGCAGGGGTACGAGGTTTCCCCGTCGCTGAACGAGATAGTGGACTCGATGGAGATACGCGTTGCCCCTCTCGACGCATTTACTGTGGTCGTAAAGGGCCGCATTCCGCACATCAGAATATCCGACAGGCTCGGGAAAATCGTTTACTCGGGCCCGATACCCTCAACCGGCGGCTACGTCTACTCCACTGTTGACATCAGGGACCTTGAGGATCCAATATTCTCCGCCATGACAGGCGGTAGGTACCAGCGCTCCATAAGGGCCTGCCCCTTAGCCTACCCGGAGTTTGGGGAGGGACCCGTCGTCTACGCCAATGGCTCGGGGTCATCGAGCGTGGGCCACGTGGTTGGGAACTTTGAGGAGTTCCCCCAGCTCAGCTCAGACTTGGGCTACAACCTAACACATGTCTGGGACCAGAACGGGGACTACCTCACGAACTTCACGATCGACGGGGCTCAGGTTACCACCGATGCGTTCATAAAAGCCAGCGGGGACGTTGGGGTAATGGTGTTCTCCAACGTGTCTTCGGGCTCGGGGGGTGGAGGGGGTACAGTCCCCGGCTGGTGCTCTCCCCTGGGCTATAGAATAAACCTGACCGTCCAGAACCAAGTTGGTGTCGATCTTAACGATTACCAAATTCCGCTCCTTATAAGCACCGCCAAGGGATTCACAAGCCAGATTTTGAACGTGATCTTCCAAAACACTCAGAACACCTACTCTCTCACGAACGATCCCTACCAGACTAATGCCTCAATAGCCTTCTACGATTCAAACTGCAACCCCATTCCATTCTGGATAGAGTACTGGGATCCGGTGAATAAGAGGGCTCTGATCTGGATAAGGGCCTCCATTCCGAAGGGTAGTTCTCTAAACGTTGAGATGTATTTTGGGGGCGAAGTAACGCCGACAAAAGGGGATGGAAAGAGCGTCTTCGTTCTCTTTGCAGGTCCGAAAACGATAAATGGGGGGAACAGTAGGGAATATCTCATAAACCAAAAGCCCCTTGATCTCTACGGTGGTTTTGCGGTGAGGTTCAGGATGAAAGGGAATGGAAACTACCGTGACTGGGACAGCGGTGTTATAGTTGAAGACTCAGATTTAATTCCTGATGACCTTGCCTTCACCGACGACACAACGAGGAGCGGAGATGGATTGGCCATACATTGGGCTTGGTGGATTGAGGAGTCCCATGTTTCAGCCAGGTATCCCATAACCTCGTTCCATGTATACGAAGCTTTGATGAAGCCGTATTCAACATACTGGAAGAGTGCCAAGTTCAAGGATATAACAGATGGTAGAGTAAATTACGACAGTGGATACAGCCCAAGATATTGGGTGGAACCTCTTGAGTACGTCTACTGGGCAACGGACAGTGAAAGAAAACGGAGGACCACGACCTATGACTGGGTTGCCGTGAGGAAGTACACGATCTCAAGCGATCTCCTTGAAGACCCCAACTTCAACGGTATAACCTTCTACTGGAGAACCACTGACCCAGCTCAGGTCATCGAGCAGAAGCCTTCCTCCGGGTCATCGGGTCAGTCTCAGGCCTCTGGGGGCAGGGTCTACGACCTCCAGCTCCTCATCAACTGCCTGATGGATCAGAGGTATATAGCAACGAAAAACGGCTGGTCATTCTTCGAGAGGCTTGAGGGGAGCAACAGGAACCACCTCGCCTATGAGAAACTCGCGAACGATACTCAGGACGAGATGGGCTACACCTACGGCGGCAGGCACTACCCGATCGGCCTCGTGAGCTTTATGATACCCGATCCAAACTACGATTCGAAGCTCTATAACCTCTTCGCGACCCTTGGACTCACGGTGGAGGATGGCGAGTCCAGCGTTGACTACTACTTCCTCAACTACTACTTCAACGGAGGCCAGAAGGTCACTGGCTACCGCGTATGGGGGATCTCGGAGGGGGTTTTAGCAACCGGCGACCTGAGCACCGTCCCCTTCTTCCTCGATCCCGGGACAGCAGGGGAAGTCATCGGACCGGAGGGAACCTGTGATCTGCTTTACGGCTACACCTGCCCGTGAGGTGAGACCATGGATTTCACGGAGTTCCTCTATCGAGTGGGGTTAGCCTTTGAAAAGGCCGCGGGAGAAAGCCTCTCCGCCATCGTATCCTTTTTCATTCCAAAGCCAAGAAAAAATCCTCCTGAGCCCGGGTTTCTCCGAAGGCTCCTCAAGAGGGGCCTCACGACACACGAGCTTATCAGCTTGGAGGTTCAGCTTGTTATCCTGACTTATTTGGCGGCGTCCCTCCTCACAGTGCTCCTCGGATGGGTCTACGCCTTCGGTGTGATAACGATCCTCTCCTTCTTTGCCCTCAGGTACGTGGTGGTCTCAAACAGGGAATTTATAATAGACTTTCCCTCCTACAGGTTCTTCTACTGCGGCCTTTTCGTTCTCTCAGCGATCTCCTTTGCCGGCTACCTCCTCCTGAAGGCCACCGTAAGGGGGGTGTACTACTACTACGCCTATCTAATAGGGGTCCTTGCTGTTGTGCTGGTCTTCAGGTGGGCCTTCCGCTCCCGCTACGGGAGGGATTACACCTACGGGATCGTCGAGGAGGTCAAGGGCGATCTTATCAGGGTCTTCGTCCACGACGACATAGGGGCGAACGTTAAGCCCGGCTATTACTGGGTTCCGGCGGTTCCCGATGCCGAGCCCGGCAGGATAGTCAAGCTCCTCGTTGAGGAGAGGGCCATGAGGAGCTCGATCCCGATCAGGGTTCTTGAGGTGTACCTTGATCAGTCCTCCCAGACCGCGACGGAGCCAAAGGAGGCGACGGAGTGAAGCATAAGGAGATAAACCGAGTGGCAGGGCTCAATTAGGTTCGTCTTAGCGAAGCCCTCCCCCTTTCTCTCCACCCTCAGCGGCTCTACTGCTTCACAGTTTGGGAATATGAGCACGGCATCTCCCTGACTCTCTACCCCATAGCCGAGGCCCATGCAGACCCTTTTGAGGAACCCTTCAAATTCCTCCCATTTTGAGACCTCAGTTTTATAATAAATCGTGTGGCCCAAAGTATCACCAAAGCAAGTAATAGCGAAACTTTAAAAAGTTTTCCCAAGCGAACGCTCATGACAAAACTAAAGCTCCCCGCAGAGTCGGGCGAAGTTGCGGTAGATCTCTGCCCCCCTCTCCGTATGGGCCACCTCGGGGTGGAACTGGACGCCGTAGATAGGCAATTTTTCATGCTTCATGGCCTCGACGGGGCAGGTCTCGCTCCTCGCGAGCAGTTTAAAGCTCGGTGGGAGTTCTTTAACCTCGTCCATGTGGCTCTCCCAGACCTTTAGCTTTCTTGGGAGGCCCTTGAAAATGTCGTTCTCCTCAAGGATTTCAATCTCAACTAAACTGTACTCCGCTTTATCTCCCCTCCCGACCTTTCCGCCGAAGTGCTTCGCTATGAGCTGGTGTCCAAGACAGATTCCCAAAATCGGCACGTTGAACTCGTCGTAGTGCTCCAGGATTGCCTCGCAGTTGCCCGTCTTTTCTATGTCGGGGCCGCCGGAGAAGATTATGCCCTTCGGATTCAGGGCCTTGATTTCCTCAAGCGGCGTCGTATTGGGGGTTATCTTTGCCTCGACGCCGAGATAGCGAAGGGTTCTCCATATCCGGTGGACGTACTGGCCGCCGTTGTCCATAATCACTATCATTCCTTCACCCCCAAGAGTTTGAAAAACTCATTGGATTCTTCAACAAGATAAAATGCCTTCAAACCCAGGGATTTGGCCAGTTCAGCCATTTTTCTGTCGTTGGTTATTAGAACTGCATTTAGATGAAGAGCTGTTGCGATGAAATATATATCAGACGCCTTGTGGTGGGTTTTAAACGCCACTTCCTTCAAATCCTCGATTATTAGCTCCTCTGGAATCCATGTAACTGAGGTGCCGTAAAAATCCAGGGCTTTCTGAACCCTTTCACGGTCGAAATACCTCGACAAAACGGCCACAAACTCAACCTCCCCGAGACGGGGAGCGTAAAGCTCCACATCCTCCAGTTGGGCGCGTTCAATGACCTTTTCTGCAACCTCAGTTCGTTCGGGATAAAAGCTTGAAAACAGGTGAAACACAGCGGAGGTGTCTATGACAACTCTCATGTCTCCTCCTCCCTGAGGCGCAGAAGGTAGT
>WAKU01000094.1 GCA_015523195.1 Thermococcus sp. | reverse complement strand
TCCCATCTCCCCCGGCAAAGACCAATACGTCAACTTCTTCCGCCATTTTGCCCGCGAGTTCCTTCGTGTCCTCCGATGTCGTGTCAGGTATTCTAAGGCCCTCCACCTCGCGGTAGCTGATCTTTCTATGCCGGATGACCTCAAAGGGAAAACCAGACTCCCGCAGGTAGTCCTCCCCCAATGGTCCCGGACCGGTGAGGAACCGCATTTCCCCGGATTCCTCGAAGTGGCTCAGCTCGTTCAGGAAGAGGCGCGCCACGTCGGGGGCAACGGGCCTTGCACCCCTCTTTATGGCCTCCTCCACGACGCCGTCCGTCCCCTTGAGGGCCACCCTGCCGCCCATGCCAGCTATGGGATTGACTACAAACCCCACTCTCACCTTTCTCTCTGTCATCTTCATCCCAAAAGGAGTGAAACTGACCGGGCTTAAACCTTCCCCTCACCCATGTACTTCCTGGCGAAAACCGTCACACAACGCCCTCGCCGTCCCTAAAACGCTCGTAGAGCAGAACATCGACGAACCCCTCCCCCGGAACGTACTGATGCCTCCTCAACCTCCCGGCGGGCCTGAAGCCGTTGCTCTCAAGGATCGCTATGGAAGGCCTGTTGGGTTCGTAAACGCGGGCGAAGAGCTTTCGAAGATTGAGCCATGTGAAGGCGTAATTAACCGCTAAGGAAACGGCCTCGGTCCCATAGCCCCTGTTCCAGTACTCCGGGCCTATGAAGTAGCCTATCTCCGCCGTCCCGCTGGTGGGCTCGATGTCGTGCAGCCCGACGACCCCGACCAGCCTCTTCTGCTCCCTCGTGACGACCGCGAAGACCCTGTGCCTCTCCCTCTCCCTTCTTATTCTCTCGTACCACTCGACCTCGTCCTCGTAGAACAGCACGTCATACGGGCGACTGAGATATGCCCTCACCCGCCTGTCGTTGTACCACCGCCACACCACCGGCAGGTCGTCCCTAAGCAGAACCGCCAGGGAGACCCTCTGCCCCTCCATAACCGCAGGTCTCATCCCACCACCGTAACTTTAAAAGCCCGTTTCCCTATTTAAACATTGATGGAACGGGAAAAACTCGTGAAAGCCGTCGAGAGGATCTTCCGTACGGCGGGCTTTAAGACGAGCCGCGTGGAGCTCAGGGGTGGCTGCTTCGATATCGCCGCGAGCTCAAGCCTATTCCTTCTTTTCGTCAAGGTCGTGACCAACGTAGACACGGTGAGCGAGGAGCAGGCGGAAGACCTGAAGAGGCTCGCAAAGCTCTTCAACGCCACACCGATGATAGTCGGCCTGAAGACGAAGAACGCGGAGCTGGAGGAGGGCGTCGTCTACGAGCGCTTCGGGGTATACACGCTGAGCCCGAGGACTCTTTCCAGGGTTCTCCTCGAAGGGGAGCTCCCCGCGATATTCGCCGAGAGGGGCGGGCTCTACGTCCGCGTGAACGGCGAGCTCCTGAAGAGCCTCAGGGAGAAGCACGGCTATTCCGTGAACGAGCTCGCGGGCCTGCTCGGCGTCTCAAGGAAGAGCCTCCTCAACTACGAAAGGGGCGAGCAGGCGGTATCGCTCGACGTGGCGATAAGGATGGAGGAGCTCTTCGACGAGCCCGTGGCGGAGCCCATAAACGTCCTCAGGGCAGAGGTCGAGGCTGACCTGAGCTCAAAGCCCGAGAGCCCCCTTGAAAAGGAGGTCTTCACGAGGCTTGAGAGCCTCGGCCTCGGCGTCGTCAAGGTTAAGCGGGCGCCCTTCAACGCCCTCTCAAAGGAGAACCACCTCACCATACTGACGGGTATAGACGAGAGGAAAACGCGCTCAACGGTTAAGAGGGCCGAGATGGTGGCCGAGGTCGGGAGGATAGTCAACTCCGACGGGATGTTCATACTCAAGAAGACGAGGACCGAAGTTGTCGGCGAGGTTCCGCTGATCCCCAAGGAGAGCCTGGATGAGATAAGGGACGTTGACGAGCTCATTAACCTCATCGGCGAGCTCAAAAAGAGGCTGAGGGAGATGGACGGGCTCACCTCCTCCGGTAGAGGGTGAGGGCCGCGAGGATGGCCAGGCCAACAATCCAGAGACTTCTGAAGAAGGGAACCGCAACGCTGTTCTGATAGGTCGGCGTGCCCCCGTCAACGGCGCTCTCCGCCCAGTTTGAGGGGTCGTTTGAGCCCCCTGCGGGATCCTTCCTCTCGATGCTCTTTCCATCCCCGTTTCCTCCCCAAGACGGGCTGTACGTTACAGAGTCCACTACCGTGTCGCCGGCGCTCTTAAGGCTCACGGTTCCTCCACCGTCGTCCAGGGTGAAGGACGCGTTCCCGTATACCGCGGAGCCGTCAAAGCGCGGCTCGGTGGAGTACCTGCCGATGAGCCAGTCCGAATCCTTGGCAACGACGAGAAAGCCCTTTGCTGGGATCACGGTTCCAGTGGGGAATGTGTAGCCCCCGCTCCCGCTCCCCAGCCACCAGCCGCTGACGTCAACCTCAAAGTCGTTGGGGTTGTAGAGTTCGACCCACTCGCCGTAGCCGTCGTCCCCCTGGGCGGGCCAGTACATTATCTCGTTTATTACAACCCGCGGCGGGTTCTTAGGCTGGACTGAGACCTGGCGGGAGACCGTCACGGAGCCCCCATCGTCAGTGCGGATGGTTACCTCAAGAACCCCCAGCCCGGGAGCCGTTGCGGTGACGTTCCAGGAGAAGGTGTGGTTGACGCCGAGCCCGTAGAGCAGGTGGTCCGTTGCGGGGTCGAGGTAGGGGAGGGACTCCTCCGGCGGGTTGTCAGTGGAGAGCTCCCCAGGGAGGGATAGGGTCACCGTTACGTTGTGGATGACGGGGTCGCCCGTGTTTGAGACAGTTACGTTTACCTCGAACCTTGAGCCCTCGGTAACAACCTGTGGCACACTGATCGAGTAGGAGAACCTCGTGGAGACGTCCACGAGCGTCCAGGCAACGGGGGTGGCCCTGACTTCCGAGCGGTTGAGACCGCCCCAGAGCCTGTAAACGGTGAGGTTGTAGGTGCCAGCTCCAATGCTCCCGAGAACCCTCACCCTCACAGGCACCGTCGTCGTTGAGCCAGCGGGTACTGTTGCATCGCTGAAGCCCCAGCCGTAGGCCTTCACGCTCCCGCCTGCGCCGACGGGAAGCAGTAGGGCCGCGAGAGCCGTCCCCTCTGACTCATCACTCGGGTTGCTCACCCTGACGTCCACCTCCCCTGTTCCAGCAGGGGAGAACCCGGAGTGGGAGCCTATGGAGTAACCCATGCCGTCGTCTCCCTCGGTTACCCTTAGACCCCTTGGAACCGCTAAACTCAGGTTCACCGTCTCCCAGATACTGGTCCAGACGTCTGAGGTGCCCTCGTAGCCGAGGGCCCAGAAGCCGCCGCCCGCCAGGCCCGCCCTGTTGGCGTAGTCGAACTTTATCCCTATGGACTGATCGTCGTCGTACCAGCACTGGTGCCAGTGACCGTCGGAGCCCTCGTAATAGTAGTAGGGGCTGTGTGAGCTGCCGTCCCAGTGCCTGCCGTACTTCCGGGCGTTTGGAACCGCGTACTTGACCAGGACGGCGCTCCCCGAGCCGAGGGTTGAGGCCCCGGGGGAGGTCGAAGACGCGGGCCAGTCGTAGCCGTAGAGCGGTGCACCGAGCACTATCTTTTCCCTCGGGTAGTACTTCAGGAGAATGCCGATGGAGTCGAGGACGTCGAACTGGTTCGGGTCGTCGAAGGGGGCGACGGCGCCAGTAGTGGGCGCCCCGGCCCAGTGGTAGTCGTAGCCCATGAGGAAGACGTAGTCGAGGTACCTCGCCAGGCGGGAGTTCCTGAAAACGTCCTCCACGCTCCCCGTAACCGCCACGGCAACCTCGTACCTTGGGTTCACCTTCTTGAGCTCATCATGGAGGTAGTTGAAGAACCACTCGACATAGTATGAGTTAGACTTTCCGGTCAGGGAGTTCGTGCTCCTTATGAACTCGAAGTCTATAACCGCACCGTCGGCCCCGTACTCCTCAACGGCCGAGACTATGTTCCTCACGAGGGCAACCTTGTGGTAGGCCAAAACGCGATCCTGGGTGTCGTGGTCAAAGCAGGTGAACGTCAGCAGAACCCTGGCCCCGTGGGAGTGGGCCTCGTTCCTGACCGAGTAGTAATAGTCCCCTATGTGGCTCGTGTCTATGCTCCCGTCGGAACCCACGGGGATGTCGAAGAAAGCAACGTGCGTCACTTCCCTCCAGTCAGGCGCGTAAGAGCTCGAAGTCCAGTAGGGCCAGAATCCGTAGAGAACCCTCGAAAGCTCCGCCGGCACCGTTACGTAAGTAACTCCCCCTGCCCCTTTAGCTTCCACCATGTTACTCCCAAAGCCGGGATGCAGGCTGATTATCAGCACTACGAGGATAAAAGCGTTAACAAAGGTCCGCCCCTTTATCGGCAAGCCGACCACCCGTCTTTCTTTTTTTGAAAGCTCGTGGACGAGCTTATAAGCATTTCTCCGGACGAGGCGCGGGTTTGGGGCTGTTTTAGAGCCATCTGAGGTAAGGTTTGAAACCTAAAAGGGAAAGCAAATCGAGGCCGCCCTCACCCAAAGAGCACCTTCCTCCAGCTCTGCCTTATAGCCCCTACGTACCTCTTGGGGGACGCGATGAGAACGGCCCAGCGGGGGGTCTGACGCCTCTTTAAGGCGTTCGCCAGGGGGGTGACCTTCGTCAGCGGCTCCAGCCGGCCGTCCTCCATGAGGACGTTTATCTCGGTCGCCTTAAGCCGGGGCTCGCTGAGCATCAGGTCGGCTATGCTGAAATCGAGGATCACCTCACCCTCCCGCGCCCCAACGGCGTCCGCCAGGGCGCGCTCTATCTCCTGCCTTCTCTTCACGTTTCTGTACGCCGTCAGGAGCTCCCTCTTCTCGTCCGGGCTGAGTTCATCGGCGCCTGCCAAAACAGCGGCCTTGTAGAGCTCCCTGTACTTTATCCGCCTAACCATCTCAGCGGGAAGCCCTTCGAGGTCTTCGAGCTCAACGAGCACCCTGCAGTCTATCATCTTCCAGAAGTCCCAGAGGTGCCCCCCCTCCATGGCGAACTCCAGCGCCCTCGTGAGCATGCCCTCGGCTATCTTCACCGTGTGGTGGAAGTAAACGCGGGAGTACATGAGCGACCTGGCCACCATCATGCCCTCGACGGCCTCTATGCCCTTCTCCTCGACCACGAGCTCACCGTTGTGGATCGTCAGAACCTTCAGGAGCCTCTCAAGGTCGATTATTCCGTGGGCAACGCCGGTGTAGTGGGCGTCCCTCCTCAGGTAGTCGAGCTGGTCAACGTCAACGTCTCCGTGGAGGGCCTGACCGAGGTAGGGCTTCCCGCTCTTCCCGAGTATGAGGTCCGCAACTTCCCGGGGTTCTATGCCGTATCCCTCTAAGATCTCCGGAATCCTGCCCCCACCGTTTCCGTCTGTTATGTCCGTCTTTCCGAGTACTATCTCCTGACCGAGCCTCATGTGATCGTGTTCCGCCGTGTAATGCTTGTAGATGGTCTCGAAGGTATGGCTGAAGGGGCCGTGCCCTATGTCGTGCAGGAGGGCGCCCACCTCCAGGACAACCCCATCGTTGCCGAGTTCTAACTCTGAGGCAAGCCTTTTGGCAGTCTGCCACGCCCCGAGGGAGTGCTCAAAGCGAGTGTGATTTGCACCCGGGTAAACGAGGTAGGCGAGGCCGAGCTGCCTTATGTTCCTGAGCCTCTGGAACTCGGGCGTCTTAACGAGGTCGAGGATGACGCCGTCTATCTTCATGCTCCCGTGGATCGTGTCGTGTATCACCTTTCCGCCCATGGTACCACCGAAAAACCTTCGTCAAAGGCCATATAAAGCTTCCCCACAGACCGACGAAAAAACGGGGGAAAATTGGATAACTACCTGTACCTGCCCTCGAGCTGCATCTGCCTTATCCTCGCGGTCAGGCCCCTCTTGGGGACGGTGTCCTCGCTCAGAACCTCGCCGGTTCTCGTGTCTATCCTCGCGTAGTAGAGCCTGTCCCTCCCGGAGACCTTTATGTGGACGTAGTTCCTGTCCTTGTAATGGGTCAGCCTCTCGGTTCGCGGGCTCCCCTCGTTGTACTTCTCCCTCAGCCTCTTGTGGTACTCCTCCTCTATGGCCCTCTCCGTCAGCTCCGACTCCACCTTCAGGAGCTCCCCGGTGCCCCTTGCGAGCACGAGCTTCCCAACCTTCCGGACGCCGATGAAGGTTGCGACCCAGTCGTTCCTCAGCTCAATCCCCTCGATCCTCGCCTCCGGGTCGATCTCCCTCGCCCTCTCCTCAGCTATCTTCTCCGCAAGCTGACGCCGCAGTATCCTGTCCGACTCCTCAATTGTCTTTCCGTCCTTGCTCAGCCTCAACCTAACCTCACTGGTCTCGTCTATGGCGCTTACGATGTACTCGTCCTTCGATTCCGAGATCGAGACGATCTCATATCCCGGGTACCTCTCCTTAACGAGCTCCCGCGCCTTCTTCTCGGACACCTCAACGAGGTAGTCGAGGACTTCCCCGGTCTTCCCGTCTATCTTAACAACCGCCCTGCCGTCCTCACCGGTCAGTTCGAGTTCGAGGTACTTGTGGTTGACGACGCGATACGAGCCCAGCGTGACGTCGGATATCGGGAAGTTCCGAATAACCGTCTCCCTCGCCCGCACAAAGGCTATGTTCGGGGCGGGAAGGCGGCCGACCTCTTCCACTTTTCCGTTCCTCAGATCGACTTTCACGACCTTTACAGCACCGCCAACGAGGACGTCAGCCGTGGCGGTCTTCTTATCCCTCTCAACGCCCAGCACCTTCCCAGTCGGGAAAGCCTCCCTGAGAAGGGCTTCGAGGGCCTCCCCCGTCATCTCGGTCTGAACGCCCAGGAGCCTCCCGGTGTAGGGATTAAACGCCATCAGGAATGAAAACCTCTCCGTCCGCCCCCTCAGCTTGATCTTCTTCTGGCCCTTCTCCATCTCCACCTCAACCGGCCCCTCCCCAGTCTCCTCCTTGAGTACCTCCCTTGCCTTCTTCATGAAGTAGGCCTCGGGGAGGGGCTCAACTTCGATGCTCATCTCCATCTTTTCCAGATCTACCTCGCCCTCGGCTTCGTTGTCGCCGATTTTAAGCTTCAGAAGGGCCCTTTCCGGGATGTAAACCTTCCTGAGCTCAAAGATTGTCACCCTGTTCTCGTTCACGGAGAACGTTCTTGAGGCGAGGCTCTTCAGGAGCACGACTGCATCGGTCGCGGAGATGGGCCTTTCCACTTCAACCCCGGTTGCCTTCACTTTTGAAGTGTCTTTGATCAGGGCCTTTTTTACGGCGCGGGAGAGCTTCTCGTCCTCACTCCCCTTCAGAACGATCTCATCGGGAGAGAAGACAACGGCCCTGCCCCTCTCCTCGCTCCCATCTATACTCCAGGAGATCACGTAGGCTTCCCTGAGCTCGACCTTCAGTGATTCAAGCTCAACCTCCCTGGGCTCCACAGGGTATTTAGAGGCGATGTATCGGGAGACCCGCTTCATAAGCTCATCGGCTGAGAAATCGAATAGCAGCGGGGCATCGAGCTCTATCTCCTCCGGCTCCTCCTTCCCCGCCTCCTCCCCTCCAACTTCCTCGGCGGCCTCTTTGAGCCCCTCTGGAACCCCTATCGAGTACTTGTTGAAGACGGAGGCGAGCTTTTCGCCGTCCCAGACCGTCACCTTCCCCCGGTAGTTCTCACTCACGAGGGAGTGCGCATCACGCGTGAAACCTGCTGGGGAAATCAAAAGCCCCTTATCGGCTTTCTGCTCCTTCAGGAGTCCGGCAAGGGCGCTAACGTCCTTGGGACCGGCAAGTCCCCTCATGTGGAGTTTTACGAGGAGTTTCTCGGGCCCGGCTATTGGGTCAACCCTGATAGCTACGAGGTCAAAATCGGCACCCGATGCCCTCTCGTAGTCCCTGAAGCCCATCTCCTTGAGAAGCCCGATGATTCCATCCATGAGTGCGTCGCGGGATGCGGCCATCACGAGCTTTTGGGTCCACGCCATCGTAATCACCACGTTGTAACTAATCCGGCGGCGTCCTATAAATCTCTTTCTTTCCCCTGGTTATCACCCCGGGTGTTCAGAACTCTTTTTAACGTACCCGGCTCTAAAAACTACGGGTGGAACAGGATGAAAAGCACCTTCAGGCTCACCGACTTCGACTTCTCCAACCGAACCGTCTTCCTGAGGGCAGACCTCAACTCACCGGTCGAGAACGGAAGGATAACCAGCGACGCCCGCTTTCGGGCAGTTCTCCCGACGATCAAATACCTCCTCGACAACGGCGCGAAGCTCGTCATAGCCACTCACCAGAGCAGGCCCTACAGGGGGGACTACGTAACCACCGAAGAGCACGCTGAGATACTGAGCGGTCTCCTCGGCCAGAAAGTGGAGTACGTCGAGGACATCTTTGGAAGGCTCGCGAGGGAGAAAATAAGCTCGCTCAAAGCTGGAGAGGCGATAATGCTGGAAAACCTCCGCTTCTCCGCTGAGGAAGTCTTCTACAAGCCACTTGAGGACTGCGAGAGGACTTTCTTCGTCAGGAAGCTCGCGCCCCTCATAGACTACGTTGTCAACGACGCCTTCGCGGCATCTCACCGCTCACAGCCCTCTCTCGTTGGCTTTGCCCGCCTGAAGCCGATGGCGATGGGCTTTCTGATGGAGAAGGAGGTCAGCGCTTTAACGAGGGCCTACGAGCACGGGGAAAGTCCAAGGGTTTACGTTCTCGGCGGGGCGAAGGTCGAGGACTCGCTGAGGGTAGTTGAGAACGTTCTGAGGAAGGAAAAGGCCGACTTAATCCTCACCGGCGGCCTCGTCGGGCACGTCTTCACGCTCGCAAAGGGCTTCAATCTCGGCGATGCGAACATAGAGTTCATGGAGAAAAAGGGCCTACTTGAGCTCGTTGACTGGGCCGAGAGAATACTCGACGAGTTCTACCCGCTTATCAGGACCCCCGTTGACTTCGCGGTTGATTGCAAGGGGGAGCGCGTTGAGGTGGAACTCCTCAGCGACGAGAAGAGGCTCTTTGACGAGTATCCTATCCTCGATATAGGTTCGAGAACTGTCGAGAAGTACCGGGGGATACTCCTAAACGCCGGAACCATCGTCGCCAACGGCCCGATGGGAGTCTTTGAGAGGGAGGAGTTCGCCCTCGGAACGGTTGGGGTTTTTAGGGCGATAGGTGAGAGCAAAGCTTTCAGCGTCGTCGGAGGGGGGCACAGCATAGCGAGCATCTACAGGTACAACATAACCGGGATAAGCCACGTCTCCACCGGCGGGGGGGCCATGCTCAGCTTCTTCGCGGGTGAAAAACTGCCCGTCCTTGAGGCCTTCAGGATGAGCTATGAGACCTTCGGGAGAAAACTCGATGGGTAGTCGTCTCTTTTCTTGCCCTCCCTACTCTTTCCCTAATCCTGAAGCTTAGTGCTCCCCTCGATCCTACCGCCACCGAAGTTGTTCCTTTTAAACCTCTCAACGTGCTCCTTCCGGAAAACAAAGCTAAGGCCATACTTCTTCTTGAAGGGCAACGCCAAGGCGCTCTTGATGAAGGTCAGGGCGGGATGCCTTACCGGGCTTTCGGCGGGTCTCAGCGCCCCGGTTGGGCAGGCCTGAACACAGATGTAGCACCTCCTGCAGGCTTCCGGGTTCTTCATGAAGGGCCTGAGGCGAACCTTGTATCCAACCCCGAAGAGGCTCACCCTCATCGGGACGACTTCCCATACCTCCCCGCTGAAAGGACATGCTGAAATGCACTCGTCGCCCCCGCCGCATATCGGGTAGTGTATGACCAGCGGGGAGGCGTCCTTCATTCTTTCGTAGTAGTCCTTCCAGTCCGGAACTTCCATCTCACTCACCGAGGAGAACGAGCCTTATCCGCCTGGCGCACTCCTTGAAGAGCTTCTCAATTTCTCTCCGCTGGTCATCGTCAAGCTCCTCGATCCTTGAGAAGAGCTCCCTGAAGGCCTCCTTGAGTTCCTCACCGCCGAGCTCAAGGAATAGCTTGTAGGCCCTCATCTTTCCCTTTGCCTCTTCAAGCTCAGCCCTGTGCTTCTCAAGGTATTCGAGGCCCTTCTTCGTTATCACGTACGCCTTTCTCTCACGCTTCCCCTTCTCGGCAACTTCGATTAGTCCGCTCCTCCTGAGCGATGCAAGGATTGGGTAAACCGTCCCGGCGCTCAGCTTTACTCCATAGAGTCTTTCCATCTCGGCCATCACGCCGTAACCGTGGTTTGGCTCTCTAAGCAGGTCAAGGATGACAAGCTTGAGCGTCCCCCTGACGTTGGGTCTCTCCATCGAACCACCCAATATATCGGGCGACATATCGGTTAAAAGCCTTTGGGTCGCCACCCTTATTAAGGCCCCGCCCAACTCCTTCAGGTGATATGTATGAGGCTGGTTCTCAAGCCGCTCTTCGAGGCCGAACTGACCCCGGACTTCGCGGAGGTAATAAAGGGCAAGCTCCTCGGAAAGGAGACTAAAACCGGTGAGGAAGTCGTCGTTGAGCTGATCGGAGAACCGCTCCGCTTCAAGGTTCTCTTAGCCGAGCCCTCCCCTCTCAAGGTAACGAGGTCAACGAAAATCGAGTTCTCTACCGGGAACCTTGATGCCGTCAACGTTGAGTTTGAGAGGGAAGTTGAGGACGTCATGCCCTTCGGGAAGGGCTTTGTGGTCGTCCTCAGAAACGAGGTCGTCGTGCTCTCCAAGGAGGGGCAAAAGATTTATAGCGAGGAGTTCAAGCCACTTAAAGGAATTAGGGTAACCGAAGATTCGGTGGTGGTAATCCATGGCTCGGGCGTCAAAATCATTAGACCTTAGCCCCTTCACCTTCGAGGAGAGCTGGGAGGAGAAGAAGAGAAGGGCCGAGAAGATAGTCGAAATCCTCATGAAGACGCACCCGAGGGAAAAGCTCCTCATAGGCGACCCGTACAGGACTCTGATTCACTGCATAATCTCCCAGAGAATGAGGGACGAGGTTACCTACCGCGTCTGGGAGGAGCTTTTTAGGAAATACGGGGACATCGAGACGATAGCAAAAACGCCCGTCGAGGAGATGCAGGAGTTCCTCAGAAAGCGGGGGGTCGGCCTCTGGAAGACGAAAGGCGAGTGGATAGTCAAGGCTTCGCGGATAATCCTCCAGAAGTACAACGGGAAGGTTCCCGACGACATCCACGAACTCATGAAGCTGCCCGGCATCGGGAGGAAGTGCGCCAACATAGTTTTAGCTTACGGCTTTGGGAAACAGGCCATACCGGTTGACACGCACGTCAACAGGATAAGCAAGCGCCTCGGTCTGGCTCCGCCGAGGGTTCAGCCGGAGAAAGTCGAGGAGTACCTGCGAGAGCTCATCCCCCGGGAGAAGTGGATATACGTGAACCACGCGATGGTCGACCACGGGAGGAGCATCTGCAAGCCGATACGGCCGAGGTGCAACGAGTGTCCCCTCAGGGAGCTCTGTCCCTACGCTAAGGGACTTGTGAAGGACGGGGACATAAAATGAGAAAAGGCTCAGGGGCCTTCTAACTTTATGTCGGTCAGCTTAACGTGGAGGTACGCTCCTCCTTCAAAGTTTCCGAAGGAAGCCGTTATCTCCACCGGGAACGGGAGCTCTTCGGCCAGGAGGGTGTAGCCGTTGGCCGGCCCTCCCATCCAGCTGCCGCTCCAGGTGACGTTGTAGAGCTGGAGCGTTAGGGGACCGAGCTTTGTGCTCCCGTCCTTCGAGACAGAATAGCCGCTTCCCGGGCCGCTCAGGGAGGTAACCTCCACGACGTCCCCGTAGACACCGCCGGCGAAGCCGTTGAAGACGTCCCATATCCCGTCGAGGGGATGGCCGCGTATCTGGGCGCCGCAGTTGGGATCCCCCTGGAAGTTTCCATCTGAGTCGATCTCGTAGCTGCAGCTCGGCCCACTGATGGTCTCCTTCGTGTAGTCCTCGCCGCTCTCAAGGAGCTGGAAGACCGAGGGGACCCAGAGAACCCAGCCGGTGTACTCTTCCACTCCGTTGGTGTAGACCCTGAAGTCGTACTCGGAGCCGTCGTCAAGCTTTGCAAGGGCGTAAACCTCGTAGCCCTTGTCCAAAGCTTTGTAGCCCTTCGTGAGGGTGTAGTGGAAGTCGTTTCCGGGCAGTCTGTAGGTGATGTCGTAGGTCACCTCCCTGACGGTGTAGCTTTTTCCATTTATCGTCAGCGGCTCCGAGGCATCCCATGCAAGCTTCCAGTTGTTAGAGCCTCCTGAGGGGTTTTCCGTCTCTGTCTGACTCTCGGTGCTGCTCTGACTGCCCGTTTCGCCCCCGCCCTCACCAGGTGAATTCGGCTTCTCTATACTGACGTCTATCCCCGTGAACTCCCTTTCTAACTTTATACCTTCGAGTTTTAGCTTGGAGTACCCCTTTGTTCCCGTGCTCAAGCTGGCGAAAGTGCCCTCAGTCTCGATTGGAACCGGCAGCGCCGGCGCTATCGTTGCCCTCCCCTGGAGGGTAGCCCCCATAGCGGAATAGCTCCACTTCACGTTGCTCACCCTGAAAGTCTTCCCGTCGAGGGTAACTGTTCCATCGGGCTCTATCTTGTAGCTGTACTCCATCCCCATGAAGGAGAAGCTGTACTGGTCTTTCTTCATGAGGTCGTGGCCCTCCAAACCGCTCCAGGCTCCCGAGCCCAACAGTGCAGTCCAGGCCTGGCCGATATACCCCCCGATGTCGCCGAGGACTGAATTCAGATCCCCTTCCTTGTAGGGGAGCTCTGAATAGCGGCCCAGCGCGGCCGGGTTGCTCCAGTAGAAGTAATTGCTGCCGCTCCGGGCCTCCGCTATCACGGCCCCCCCGGTTCCTAAGGCACCCAAGTTGGGAAGCGGGTTAAGGAACCACTGGTCGGTGTCCTTGGTCCTATCCCTGACGGCTATCAGATACTCAAAGGACCCCGTCATATTGGTGCCGTTCAGGGGGGTCATTTTCTCGTAGTAGGCGAAGAGGTTGAACTCCCCGAGGTCTTTCTTCTGCCCGTTCTCGTCCGAATAGACGTGGGTCTTAATGTAGCCCCTCCTCTTCTCCACCTCGTAGGTCTGAGTGCCCTCAGGGGTTTTGACTGTGAAGGCGTACCTGATGTAGGTGATGTAGTAACCCTCACCGTTAACCGTCACCGGATCGTAAGCGTCCCAGGGCATCTCCCAGGTTGCCGACGTTTCACTGCCTCCGCCAGCTCCAGAGCTCCCGCCGCTTCCGCTGGTAGAGGAGCCTCCCTCAGAGGTGCTGGAGGTAGAGGGACTCTGGGATGTGCTCCCCTTGCCCCCGCCGCCAAGGCATCCACTGGCAACAACGCCAAGAACAACAACCGCAACCAGCAATATCGCCAAACCGGGTTTTCTCATACTACCACCCCTTCAGCTTTCGTAGGCGGCC
>WAKU01000093.1 GCA_015523195.1 Thermococcus sp. | reverse complement strand
GAGCACCTTGAGGAAGGTGGAAGGATGGAGGGGGCCGATCCAGAAGCGGTAAGTCAGAAGGCCAAGCAGCGCGGAGCACCCCAGCTCGGCTCCCTCGGCTCCGGAAACCACTTCCTTGAGGTCCAGGTCGTCGACAAGATCTTCGACGAGAATATTGCAAAGGCCTACGGTCTCTTTGAGGGGCAGGTGGTTGTCATGGTTCACACCGGCTCGCGCGGGCTCGGCCACCAGGTGGCGAGCGACTACCTCAGGATAATGGAGAAGGCAAACAGGAAGTACAGGGTGCCGTGGCCAGATCGCGAACTCGTCAGCGTCCCCTTCCAGACGGAGGAGGGACAGCGCTACTTCTCGGCTATGAAGGCCGCTGCCAACTTCGCCTGGGCCAACAGGCAGATGATAACCCACTGGGTCAGGGAGAGCTTTGAGGAAGTCTTTAAGAGAAAAGCCGAGGACATGGGGATGGAGATAGTCTACGATGTCGCCCACAACATAGCCAAAGTTGAGGAGCACGAGGTCGATGGAAAGAAGGTCAAGGTGGTTGTCCACAGGAAAGGAGCCACAAGGGCTTTTCCGGCCGGACACCCGGATGTGCCCAAAGCATACCGCGACGTCGGCCAGCCCGTTCTCATTCCGGGCTCGATGGGGACCGCCAGCTACGTCTTAGCTGGGGCTGAAGGCTCGATGCGCGAAACCTTTGGTTCGAGCTGCCACGGCGCAGGAAGGCTCCTCAGCAGGAAGGCCGCAACCCGGCAGTACCGCGGGGACAGGCTCAGAAACGAGCTGATGCGGAGGGGAATCTACGTCAGGGCGGCCTCTCTGAGGGTCGTTGCCGAGGAGGCTCCCGGAGCGTATAAGAGTGTTGATAACGTCGTCAACGTCGTCCACGAGGCTGGAATAGCGAACCTCGTCGCAAGGATGCGCCCGATGGGAGTCGCGAAGGGCTGACCCCCGGTTAGGGCTCTTTGAAAGCTTTTTCGACGGCGGAACGGCGGTAGCGGCCAGCAACAGCACTGAGGAAGGGGAGAGGCATGAACGCCCAGCGGGTGGAGGTAGGCCTGAGGGCTGCAGTTCAGGAGATCGGGGTTGGAATGAGCTGCTGAGGCACGGGAGGGTGAGAACGGCAAGGGTTCGCTCTAAGACAGCACTTGACGGCCTGAACCGCGTTGAGGGGTCCATTTCAGCCTATGCTTGACCCTCACTCTGGTCAGCCCCCTTCTATCCCTATTATCTTCACATAAACCGGCATCTCAGAGAGCTCCGTGAGCGTTCTCTCGGCCCCCTCCCTGGAGCCGGCGAGCATGACGAAGGCCAGATCGCCCCTGTACTCGGCCCACGTAAAGGTTATTACGTCACCCCTTGCTATGGCGGCCCCGATGGCCCGCCTGGCCCTCTCACCGTATCTCCCGACGAGCTTTTCAGGGATGCTCAGAAGGATTCCGTATATCACTCCCATCACCCTCAAAGGAAGTTGGCCCGCTGGCCCATATACCATGAAGATTAAAAGGGTTTCCCAGGTTGAACTCAGCAAAGCCACAGGATTAAGGAGATAAATCCTGAAGGAATGAAGATGAAATGAAAATGAATGGAAAAATAGGGAGCCAAGGCCCGACATCAGCCGCGTGACTGCTTGAACTGCTCCTGGATCTTCCTGTAGTACTCCATTGTCTCCCTACTGATGCTCGGGCCCACCTTCTTCATGGCCTCTTCGAAGTCCCCCATCGTGACCTTGACCCTCGCCCTGACCTCATCGGCCCTCATGCCGGGTCTTATGATCCCCTCCTGGAGCGCCCTGCGCATCGCGAGCATCGCCGCTTCTCTGACGAGCGCTTCTATGTCAGCGCCGCTGTAACCCTCAGTCCTCTTGGCGAGCTCCTCAAGGTTCACATCCTCGGCCAGCGGAACCCTCTTAGTGTGCACCCTGAATATCTCAAGTCTCGCCTTCTCATCGGGAGCGGGAACGAGGATCAGCCTGTCAAACCTGCCCGGCCTGAGGAGTGCTGGGTCTATAATATCCGGCCTGTTCGTAGCACCAATCACCACAACACCACTGTTCTCCTGAATACCATCCATCTCAGTGAGGAGCTGATTGATGAGCCTGTCGGTGACGCGGTTCACGTCGGTGCCTCTCCTTGGAGCTATCGCGTCTATCTCGTCTATGAAGACGACCGTTGGGGCCGCCTGGCGGGCCTTCCTGAAGATCTCGCGGATGTTCTTCTCGCTCTCCCCGACCCACTTGCTCAGCACTTCGGGCCCGCGGATGGCTATGAAGTTGGCTTCACTCTCCGTCGCCACGGCCTTGGCGAGGAGCGTCTTTCCGGTTCCGGGCGGGCCGTAGAGGAGTATTCCCTTGGGTGGGGTTATGCCGAGGCCCGTGAACGCTTCGGGGTATTTTAGGGGCCATTCTACTGCTTCGCGGAGTTCTTGTTTGACGTTTTCTAAGCCTCCTATGTCGTCCCAGTGGACGTTTGGGACTTCGATCAGGACTTCTCTTAGTGCTGAAGGCTCGACCATCTTCAAAGCCTCGTAGAAGTCCCTCCTCGTGACTTTGAGCTCCTCGAGGACTTCCCTCGGTATGTGCTCCGCCTCGAAGTCTATCTTGCCCTCGTTTATGAGCCTCCTGAGGGCCGCCATCGCCGCCTCCCTCGCGAGGGCTGCCAAATCTGCACCAACGAAACCGTGGGTGACCTCCGCAAGCTCTTCAAGCAGGCCGTCTATGAGCCTCGCCTTGACCTCGTCGTAGAGCCTTTCATCGATCTCCCTCAGGACTTTTCCAATCTCTTCGCCGCTTTTGAGGTTCTTGACCTTCATAACGGCCCTCTCAGCGAGGCTGCGGTAGGCCTCGTTCTTCTCAAGCTCCTCAAGGATCGAGATGACCTTTTCCCTGTCGAACTCTGGCTCAATAGGCATCCCCCTCGTGTGTATCTGGAGGATCTCCTTTCTGCCCCTCTTGTCGGGAACCCCAACTTCAATCTCCCTGTCGAACCTGCCGGGCCTCCTCAAAGCAGGATCAAGGGCGTCTGGCCTGTTGGTGGCTCCTATAACGACCACCTTTCCCCTGCTCTTGAGGCCGTCCATCAGGGTGAGCAGTTGCGAGACAACGCGCTTCTCGACTTCGCCGCTGACTTCCTCCCTCTTGGGGGCTATCGCGTCTATCTCGTCTATGAAGATTATGCTCGGCGCGTTCTCCTCCGCCTCTTTGAAGACCTCCCTCAGGCGCTCCTCGCTTTCGCCATAGAATTTGCTCATTATTTCAGGCCCGTTTATGGCTATGAAGTGCGCGTTTGCCTCGTTCGCGACCGCCTTCGCGAGGAGCGTCTTACCGGTTCCGGGCGGGCCGTAGAGGAGGACTCCCTTCGGCGGTTCTATGCCGAGCTTCTCGAATATCTCCGGGTGCTTGAGCGGAAGCTCGATCATCTCCCTTATCTTCTGGATGACGTCCTTTAGGCCTCCTATGTCCTCGTAGGTGACGCCAAGGGCGGTCGTCTTGGCTACCTCTTTAACTGGCTTCTCGCTTATCTGGAAGTCTGTGAAGTCGGTTATCTGGACTATGCCAGCCGGAGTGGTCGCGGTTACCACAAAGGTCAGCTCCTGGCCGAGTATGCCGACCTTGACGTAGTCCCCCCTGACCACGGGCCTTCCGACGAGCCTGTTGTGGAGCCACTCGACGAAATCTCCTCCAAAGCGTATCGGCTCTGTGGGTGCGACGATGACCCTCCTGGCTTCCTTAACCTCTGCCTTCCTCAAGGTCACCTCGTCTCCGAGGCCAACGCCGGCGTTCTTCCTTATGGTTCCGTCCATCCGTATTATGCCCAGCCCCTCGTCCTCCGGGTAGGCCGGCCAGACGACAGCGGCCGTGTTCTTGGTGCCTATGATCTCGACTATGTCCCCGGTCTGGACGCCTATCTCGCGCATCGCCCTCCTGTCGATCCTAACTATTCCCCTACCAACGTCACGCTGGTAAGCGGAAGCGACCTTAAGCTTGATCTCCTTCTTCTCACTCATTCCTCACCACCTCCAATTTTCGTGATTGGTTACCGTGATTGAAGCCAACCCCTCGGGAAATTAAAAAGAGGGCAGATCACTCAATCTTGACCTCAAAACCCTCCTTCTCGGGCTTTGAGGGGTTCTTCTTCGGGAGCTCGATTTCGAGGACGCCGTTGTTGTAGCGGGCCTTGGCCTTCTCAGGAACGACCTCCTCCGGGAGCTGAATGACCCTGCGGTAGCCGCTGTAGTAGCGCTCGATCCTCAGGGCTCCCTCCTCCTCAAGCTCCTTCTCGCGCCTTATCTGGGCCTCTATGTAGACCGTGTCCTCAGTGACGCGGAGCTTGATGTCCTCCTTGCGGACTCCGGGGAGCTCGACGGTTATGACGAACCTGTCGCCGCGGTCGAAGATGTCTGCAAAGGGCTCCCTCCATTTCCCGGCAGTTTCAAAGCGCTCTCCTGGGCCGTGCCAGCTCCAGAGCCTCGGCCCGCGCATCACGTCCCTGAATATGGCGTCGATCTCATCCTGAATCTCCCTCATCAGGTCAAAGGGGTCCCAGTAGCGATCCCTCCTCCAGACCATGGTCTCACCCCCCTTTTGGTTACCAATAGTTATTAAAACAGATGGGCTTAAAAACCTTTGTGTCATAAAATGTACATCAGGGGATCTTTAAAAGCACTGCAAAGGGCGCTCAGAACGCAGAAAAAACGCAAAGAAAAAGGTTAAACATTGCTCAAAACCTTCATCAGGCCGTAGTAAACGTCGTCAATGCTCTCGGTGCCCTTCAGGGGGTACGTGAACTCGACGAGGTTCCCCTCGACGTCAACACTCGGCCTCTTAACGCTGGCCTTCACAACACTGACTTTAGTCACCTGCACCATATCCCGGAGGATTTTAGCCCGTCCTATGAGGATCCCCTTTCTTCCTCCGGCCATCACCTCCTCCAGCTTTGGCCTGAGTCCGGTAACCCACTTCGGTCTCCTCCTGAGGGTTTCCATTGCACCACCCCCGGCTATCACCTCCCTACCGCTGCGGTTGGGCACCGCCCTTCCTTTAGTGCTCCGGGAGGGCTCCAACTCTACACTACTCTCTCGATGTTTATTAGGTTTTCTCAAGATATTTTGAAGATTTTACGAGAATAAGCTTAGATTTTAGCAATATTTTCGACACCCTTCAGGGTAACCTCAGTACAGTGTTTGGCGAAATGGCAGTGGCCTCGTATCCTAACCCCCTCAGTACCCTTGCGAACTCCCTTGCAAAGCCGTAGACCGTGAAGACTCTCTCGGGCCTAACCCTCTCGACTATTTTCATAAGCTCCCAGAAGTCGGCGTGGTTGCTGAGCTTGAGCTCCCCGAAGCCAGAAACTGTCAGTTCCCAGGGTGAGAGCGAGTTCCCCACCTCCGGCGAGCGGTAGGAGCGCAGGACAACGTCCCCGTCCTTTGAGATGTTCCCGAAATCAATCCCGAACTTGGAGTAGACCCTCGCGACCTTCAGCATCTTCCCGCTCGGCTTAACTGTGTAGCCGTGAACGTCGAGTACCTTCATGACCTCCTGGGCCTTCCCCGTCTGGTTGACGTAGAGGACGGGCCTCTTCCCCCTATCGAGGGCCTCCTCGACGAAGGCGATGAGCCTCTTCTCGGCTTCCCGTGGGGATGGAAAGGTAAAGCTCGGGACTCCAAAGGTCGCCTCGATCACCAGGAAGTCCGCCCTCGGAAACCTGCTCTTCTCGGCAGTCCTGAGCTTGAACCACTTCGTGTCGCCCGTGTAGAAGAGCGTCCCGTTCTCAAGCCAGAGCTTTATTCCGGAGGAGCCGAGCATGTGGCCGGCTGGATAGAGCCTCGCCCTGAAGTCCCCGATGTAAAATCCCTCCCCAAACTCGACTGTTCTGTAGAAACCGCCCTTTCTCAGGTGGCTCAGGAACTTCGTCGCCTTGGTCGCGAATATTGTTTCTCCGCTAACGAAATGATCGGCGTGGGCGTGGCTCTGGAATGCAACCCTTGAGGAGCTGTCGAGACCCACGTTTCCTATTATCATCACAGGAGATTTTTTCATAGCGGATAATAAGTTATCCCCGAAACCCTTAATTACCAGCGTTTCGATAGACCTCTTGGTGTTAAGATGGGAACCTACATTATGGAGACCCGGGAGCTAACGAAATTCTTCGGCAGGAGAAACGTCGTTTACCACCTCGATCTTAGGGTTCCCAAGGGGGTCGTCTACGGCTTACTTGGACCGAATGGAGCGGGAAAGACCACCACCATAAAAATGCTCACCGGTGCGTTGAAACCCACCTACGGCGAGATAAAAATCTTTGACATGGAGATGCCGCGCGAGAGGATTGGGATCATGGGAAGAGTCGGCTACATGCCGGAGAAGCCAATAGCCTACGAGGACATGACCATCTTCGAGTTTCTGACCTACATGGGGCGCCTCCTCGGGCTTCCAAAGACGGAGGCAGTAAGGCGGGCGAGGAGCCTCATGGCTTACACGGGCATTGGAAGGCTCGCGTTCAACAGAATCAGGGAGCTTTCAAGCGGGCAGAGGCAGAGGACCATATTCGCTGCCTCCCTCCTCGGTGATCCAGAGCTTCTCATCTTAGACGAGCCAACCAGCAACCTCGACCCCCTTGGTAGGATAGAGTTCATCGGAAAGGTCATTGAGCTCGCCAAGGAGGGCAAGACGGTGTTCATGAGCTCCCACATAGTGAGCGAGGTCGAGAGGACGTGCAACTACGTTGGCTTGATAAAGGACGGTCAGCTCGTTGAGCAGGGCAGGGTGAGGGATTTGGCCAGGGTCGAGAGCACTGACTACGACGTACTCGTTTCGGACAACGAAAAGCTCTTGGCCTTTCTCCGGGACAAGGTTTACGTCAGGGAAGCGTGGGAAGAGGAGGGCATCCTGCGGGTTAAGCTCGACGAGAGGTTCTTGGAGCGGTTCTTCTTTGAAGTCCCCGCGTTTATAGCTACTGAAAAGCTCGCCCTTAGGCTCTTCAAGCCCCACACAAGTCCGCTGGAGAGGATCCTGATGGAGCGCTTCAACGTGGGGTGGGGGGAATGAAGTCCCTCTTCGAAACGGCCCTCTGGGTGGTGTTCGAAAGCGAATCGAGGAGGCTCCTCCGATCTAAGAGGTTCAAGATTCTCTTTGCCGTGACCTTCTTCCCGTCGCTCATATACCTCCTGAACCCGAGCCCTTCCGGTGAAGGCATCGGCCCGATGCTGAAGTCCTTTGAGGCCCTAATGCTCGACCTGCTCTCCAACTACTGGCTTGGAATAATAGGCCAGCTCATAGCAATAATCATAATGTGCGACCTCCTTGCGAGCGAGGTGGAGAGGGGAACTATAAGGCTGCTCTTGGCGAAACCTCTCAGGCTGAGCACGCTCATAGCCGCAAAGTTCCTGGCCGGTATTTCAGTCCTCACACTCCTCTTCGGCGTCCCCTACACAGTTATCTGGCTTTACAATCCTCTTGTCTACAAAACCGGCCTCAGCGGCCTCTGGAGAGGCCTCCCCGATCTGATCCTCGTCCTCGGTGTAAGCGTCCTTATCCTGGAGCTTCTCGGGGCGCTCTCGATGCTCGTCTCCGTCTTGATCAACAGGCCGCTCTATGCCTCGCTAACGACGTTTGGGGCAGTGTTCATCCTCCAGTTTCTCGTCCCCCAGATGCCCTACCTCCAGAACGCCGAACGCTATACGCTCCCCTATCAGACGGCAGTCCTCCTCAAGGCCGGCTTTGAGAGGATTGACCTCTCCCGCTTCACAGGAGCTCCATCCCATTCTGCCATCGCCCTCTCCGTTTTGATCCCCGTGTTGCTCTTTCCTGCGTGGGCCATCCTCGTGAGGCGCGACTTCCCGGACTGATGGACAATTTATCCAACATCAAACCCGACCTTTCATTATGTAAAAGCTTTTTATAGTTCGGGGCCCAAATAGAGAGGGGTGATGGTTGTGACCTTTGATAGGGAAAAGCTCGCGAAGATCAGGGAGGAGGAGAGGCGCTGGGATGAGACCACCGTTAAAAAGTTCATAGAGAGGCGCCCGGAGAGAAAGGAGAAGTTCATGACTGACGACGGCTTCGAGATAAAGCGCGTTTACACCCCCGCTGACCTCGGTGAGGACTGGGACTACCTTGAGAAGCTCGGCTTTCCCGGCGAGTACCCCTTTACGAGGGGCGTTTACGCGACCATGTACAGGGGAAGGTTCTGGACGATGAGGCAGTACGCGGGCTTCGGGACCGCTGAAGAGAGCAACAAACGCTACAAGTACCTCCTCAGCCAGGGGCAGACGGGACTGAGCGTCGCCTTTGATCTGCCCACCCAGATAGGCTACGACTCCGACCACCCAATGGCGGAGGGGGAGGTCGGCAAAGTCGGCGTTGCAATAGACTCGCTCTGGGATATGAGAATACTCTTCGACGGGATCCCGCTCGACAAGGTCTCCACCTCGATGACCATCAACTCAACAGCGGCAAACCTGCTCGCCATGTATATTTTGGTTGCCGAGGAGCAGGGAGTTACCCCCGAGAAGCTCCGCGGCACGGTCCAGAACGACATCCTCAAGGAGTACATTGCCAGGGGCACCTACATATTCCCCCCCGGACCGAGCATGAGGCTTACCACCGACATAATCATGTACTGCGCCGAGAACGTCCCCAAGTGGAACTCGATAAGCATAAGCGGCTACCACATCCGCGAAGCCGGTGCCAACGCCGTTCAAGAAGTTGCATTCACCTTAGCGGACGGAATAGAGTACGTCAGGGCCGTCATAGACAGGGGAATGGACGTTGATAAGTTCGCCCCGAGGCTCAGCTTCTTCTTCAACGCCCACAACAACTTCTTAGAGGAGATAGCCAAGTTCAGGGCCGCGAGAAGGCTCTGGGCCTACATAATGAGGGAGTGGTTCAACGCCAAGAACCCGCGCTCGATGCTCCTCCGCTTCCACACCCAGACCGCCGGCTCAACTCTCACCGCCCAGCAGCCGGAGAACAACATAGTCCGCGTTGCAATCCAGGCCCTCGCGGCAGTTCTCGGAGGAACCCAGAGCCTGCATACAAACAGCTACGACGAGGCCCTCTCGCTTCCGACGGAGAAGAGCGTCCGCATCGCCCTGAGGACACAGCAGATCATAGCCTACGAGAGCGGCGTTACCGACACCGTCGATCCCCTCGGTGGGAGCTACTACATCGAGTGGCTGACAGACCACATCTACGAGGAGGCTTTGAAGTACATCGAGAAGATCCAGAAGATGGGGGGCATGATGCGCGCCATAGAGCGGGGCTACATCCAGAAGGAGATAGCCGACGCCGCTTACAAGTACCAGAAAGAGGTTGAGGAGAAGAAGCGCATCATCGTCGGCGTCAACGAGTTCGTCGCAGAGGAGCCTCTGGACGTGGACATACTCAAGGTAGACCCCAGCATAAGGGAGAAGCAGATCGAGCGCCTTAAGAAACTCCGCTCGGAGAGGGACGGCAGGAAGGTCGAGGAAGCCTTGAATAAGCTGAGAAGAGCCGCCGAAACCGAGGACGAGAACCTTATGCCCTACATCATCGAGGCCCACCGCCGCTTAGCCACGCTCGGAGAGGTCACCGATGTCCTCAGAGAGGTCTGGGGCGAGTACCGTGCTCCCCTGATATTCTGACCCTCCGTATTCTCCGCAGGAGAAGGGGGAAGGGCAGGCCCCCTAACCTTTTTCCCATCACAGTCAATATCGGGGGAGTAGGCGGCAGAACGGACAGAAAACGAGCCAAGGGCTCCCAGTAGGCTCATCCCATGGTACAGGTTGTCTCCACAAAGCCCGGTTTGAGGGTGCAATGGGCTGGTACGGCAGCTGATACGCCCCACGAAAAAGCTTAAAAAAGGGTGGCGGAAGGAACCTTAGGCATTCCTGCTGATTGAGGAGGTGTTAACATGGCAAGGAACAAGGCGCTCGCAAAGAAGCTCAGGTTAGCGAAGGCCAACAAGCAGAACAGGCGCATTCCCGTCTGGGTTATAGTCAGAACCAACAGGAAGGTTATGACGCACCCGAAGAGGAGAATGTGGAGGAGAACCAAGCTCAAGGAGTGAGGTGGTGAGTATGCCCATAAAAGTCGGTCAGGAAGTCGTGTTCGTTATCCCGATAAGGAAAGTGAAGAAGAAGGTTCCGAGGTGGAAGAGGGCCCCCAGGGCAGCCCACTTCGTCCGCGAGTGGATAAGAAGGCACGCCAAGGCCGATAAGGTCATCATAGGAACCGACGTAAACGAGAAGATATGGGGGAGGGGAATAGAGAAGCCCCCAAACAAGCTCCGCGTCAAAGTGACCGTTGAAGAGGAGGAAGGAAGGAGGATAGCGAAGGTCTCCCTCGCTTGATTCTTACCGATGAGGTGACGAGATGCACATAGAACGGCTCGATTTTGAGAACTCCCCATACCTCGGCGTGTACGGCCTCGCAACGGACAGGGTAGTGCTCATCAGGGAGGGCCTGGAAGAGAGAAAGCTCTCGGTCATCCGGGAAGTCCTGAAGGTTCCCTCGGTGGAAACGAGCGTGATGAAGTCCCGCATAATCGGGATATTCGCTGCCGGCAATTCCAACGCGATCGTCGTGCCCTGGTACATCTGGGATACCGAGTTGGAGGGCATAAAGCGGTCGCTTGAAGAGCTCGGCATCGACATGGAAGTGGTGCCATTCAGGAGCAGGCTGACCGCCCTCGGGAACCTGATACTCAGCAACGACCGGGCGGCCCTCGTGAGCGTTAAGTTCAGCCGCGAGGAGGCGGACGAGCTCGAAGGCATCTTAGGCGTCGAGGTCGAGAGGGGGATGATAGGCGACTACCACGCGGTGGGCAGCGTGGGGGTCGTTACGAACAGGGGGGGTATAGTCCATCCGGAGGCCACCGACGAGGAGATCGAGTGGCTGAGGGATCTCTTCGGGGTTAAAATCTACGTCGGAACCGCCAACATGGGGGTTCCATTCGTCGGGTCGTGCATGCTCGCCAACTCCAATGGCGTCGTAGTGGGGAACCCGACAACGGGCCCCGAGATGGTTAAGATCGAAGAGGCCTTGGGCTTCCTTGACTGAACCGGAGGTGTTGACGATGGAGGTTAAGGTCTTCCGCGTTAAAGGCGTCTTTGAGAGGAACGGAAAGAAGGAGAGGTTCACAAAGGAGTACAGGGGACTCAGGGTGGAGGACGTCACGGAGCTCGTCTACTCTGAGGTCGGCAGCAAGCACAGGGTTCCGAGGAACAAGGTCTGGATCGAGGGGATAGAGGAGATCAGCCCCGAGGAGGCAAGGGATCCGATAGTTAGGAAGCTCAGCCTTGAGCTCTGATTTTTACCCTTCCCGTGATGCCCATGGACGGCGGACTCCTGTACTCCTTAGGGAGGGTTCTCTGGGTCGTTAAAAAGGGGGACAGGCTCTTTGGAAAGGTGCTGGACGGGTACCCCTATTTTCAGGAGGTGGACCTCTCCGGCGGTTCGTCCATCTGCACCTGCCCGAAGGGCGGGGACTGCGAGCACGTTGAGGCCGTTCTTGAGGCATTCAGGAGGGGGTTTTACTTCGAGTGTGCGGGGATTGAGGCGCCTGAAGCCTGCGCCATTGAGATGCTGGAGAGCGTCCCGGAGCTCGGCCTCAGGACGGTTCTCCTGGAGCTGAAGGCCAAGCTGGAGAGCGACGAGAGCGGCAGCGAAAGCGCGCGCCTTTTCTTAGAGGCCCTTGAGCTCGCGGAGAAAACTGGAGACCCATCGGTCATCGCTAAGATAGAGGCGCTTTTTGAAGAATACGCCCTAACCTTCCCGGATTATCAGCTCACAGAAAGGCTTAAATCCAGGATTGAGCTCACTAAAAGGAGATTGATGAAGGGATGATGGGCCATGAAAGCTCTCTACCGGGGAATGTGCCCCAACTGTTCGGGCAGGATTTCAGACGAGAGGCTCATCGCGAAGAACCCCTGCACTTCCTGCCTCTCCGAGCCCGTTCACGCCGACTCCTATTTTGAACTGGTGGAGACCGTAAGGAGGGCCTTGAAAGAGGCCGGAACCCTAAAGCATTGGGAGGAGGTATACCGCCTCGAAAGCGGGCTCAAAGAAGTTGAGGGGCTCTTTGAGAGGGCAACCGGGTTCAGGTTCTGGAGCGCTCAAAGGACATGGGTGAAGAGGCTCCTCAAGGGAAGGAGCTTCTCGATAATAGCCCCGACCGGAATGGGCAAGAGCACCTTTGGGGCCTTCATGAGCCTCTGGCATGCAAAGAGGGGGAAGAAGAGCTACATAGTCGTTCCCACAACCCCCCTCGTCATCCAGACGGTTAAGAAGATAGAGGCGATGCGAGAGAGACTCGGGCTCGAGGTCAAGCTGGCCTACTACCACGGCAACCTCCGGAAGAAGGAAAAGGAGGAGATGCTCGCCCTAATAGATTCAGGGGAGTACGACATTCTCGTAACGAGCGCCCAATGGCTGGCGAGGAACTTCGATGACAGGCTGAAGGGGAGGCACTTCGACTTCATCTTTGTTGACGACGTTGACGCTTTTCTGAAGGCGAGCAAGAACATAGACCGCTCCCTCTACCTTCTCGGCTTCAACGAGGAGATCATCCAGAAGGCCTGGGAGATAATCAGGCTTAAGAAGGGGATGGCGCGCTACCTGAACGGAAGGAGCGAGGACAGAAACGAGAGGCTTAGGGAGCTCAACGGGCAGATAGAGAAGCTCCAGCGCGAGATCGAGGGGTTTAAGTCGGGGAGAGGCATAGGGATCATGATAATCGCCTCCGCCACGGGGAGTGCGAGGGGGGACAGGATAAAGCTCTACCGCGAGCTGCTCGGCTTTGAAGTGGGAAGTGGAAGGAGCGCGCTCAGGAACGTCGTTGACAGCTACCTCAGGCTGAGTAAGGACGTCAGGGAGCACGTGGAAGAGCTCCTAACGATGCTTGGGAGGGGCGGCCTCATCTTCGTCCCCACTGATCAGGGGCTCGACTACGCTGAAGAACTCGTGAACTACCTCCGGGAGCGGGGATTTAAGGTTGAACTCGTAAGCTCGAAGAACAGGAAGTCCATCGAGCGCTTTGAAAACGGTGAGGCTGATTACCTCGTTGGCTCGGCGACCTACTACGGCTCCCTCGTCAGGGGGCTCGACCTACCGCACCTCATACGCTATGCCGTCTTCACGGGCGTGCCCAAGTTCCGCTTTTCCATAGACCTTGAGAGGCCGACCATCTACCGGGCCTTAGGACTCCTCAGCGAGGTTATGGACTTCCTAAGCGATGAGGACAGAAAAACGGCCGAGAGGCTTCACGCGAGGCTCAGGAGGCTCATAAGGAACATCCCCCAGTTCGAGCTTATGAAGATCGAGGAGGCCCTGGCCGAAGGCGTCCCAATCGAGAACGAGTTCCACAACCACGTCCTCAACGTCTTTCGCGAGCTTGTGGAGTTTCTCAGGAGGGTTCTCCACGATGGGGAGGTTTTGAGGAAGTTAGCGGAGGACCCGTTCGTTAGCCTGACGAAGGAAGGGGAAAAGTGGTACATTGAGATCCCCGACGTGAGAACTTACATTCAAGCAACCGGGAGAACGAGCAGGCTCTTCGCCGGCGGGATAACGAAGGGCCTAAGCGTCCTCCTGATAGACAACGAGAAGGTCTTCAACGGTTTGGTAAGGCAGATGCGCTGGCGCTTCACCGAGTTCAGGATGGTGCCCTTCGAGGAGCTCGACCTCAAGGAGGTGCTCAGGGAGATAGACGAGGACAGGGAGAAGGTAAAGCTGGTGATGGAGGGTAAGATAAGCGCCAGGGTGAAAGACCTCGTGAAGTCCTCGCTTATGATCGTTGAGAGCCCCAACAAAGCCCGGACGATAGCGAACTTCTTCGGCCAGCCGAGCAAGACGAGGATAGGGGATTTGGTTGCGTACGAGGTGAGCATAGGGAACAGGATGCTGACGATTTTAGCCAGCGGAGGGCACATGTTCGATCTCGTGACGAACGAGGGCTACCACGGGGTCGTGGTTGAGGGAAATGGAGACACCCTGAGGTTCATACCGGTTTACGATACCGTGAAACGCTGTCGGGACTGCGGGCACCAGTTCGTTGACTGGGAGAAAAAAGGCGTCTGCCCGCGCTGTGGGAGCACAAACGTGCGCGATGCCTTTGAGAACGTCGTTGCGATGCGCGAGCTGGCGCAGGAAGTTGATGAGATACTCATAGCGACCGACCCGGATACCGAGGGAGAGAAGATAGCATGGGACATAAGGAACATTCTGAGCCCATACACGCCGAACATCAAAAGAACGGAGTTCCACGAGGTTACGAGGCCGGCCATACTAAGGGCCATCGAGGAGGCGAGGGACGTAAACGAGAACCGCGTCGAGGCCCAGATAGTTAGGAGGATAGAAGACAGGTGGATAGGCTTCGAGCTGAGCCAAGAGCTCCAGCGCGTCTTTGAGACGTACAACCTCTCGGCCGGAAGGGTTCAGACGCCAGTTTTGGGCTGGATAATCGAGCGCTATAAGGAGTTCAGCGAGAGCGAGACCTACTTCCTTGGCCTGACCTTTGAGAACGGTCTCCAGGTTACTGTTGAAATAGGAAAGGGGGGTAAGGAAGTAGAGCCCCCCGAAGAGGTCACCGTCGAGGAGGTTCAGGTTGAGGAGAGGGAGCTCAACCCGGCGCCGCCATACACGACCGACGCCATGCTGAAGGATGCATCGACCTTCCTCAAGCTTTCAGCGCCCGAAACGATGCGCTTGGCGCAGGATCTCTTCGAGGCGGGTCTGATCACTTATCACCGTTCCGACAGTACTCACGTCAGCAGCACTGGAATAGAGATAGCGAAGGAGTACATAACCCAGGAGATAGGTGAGGAGTACTTTAAGCCAAGGCACTGGGGCGAAGAAGGAACCCACGAGGCGATAAGGCCGACGAGGCCTATAGACACCGGTAGACTGATGCAGCTCATCCGGGACGGGGTAATCCAGCTTCCGAGAAACCTGACGAGGAACCACTACCGCCTGTACGACATGATATTCAGACACTTCATGACGAGCCAGATGGTTCCGGCGAAGATACTCTACGAGAGGGCAGTGATAAACGCGGACATCGCGAAGGCAGAGGTTGAGGGCTACGTTGAGATCATTGAAGACGGCTGGACGAAGTTGAGGAACCCGCCCTTCAGGCGGATACCGCGGGTGGAGAAGGATGCAGAGCTGAAGGTAGTTGAGGCCAAGAAGTGGAAGGCCCCGAAGGTTCCGCTCTACACGCAGGGTGATATAATAGCCCTGATGAAAGAGAGGAAGATAGGAAGGCCCTCAACGTACGCAAAGATAGTCGAGACCCTCCTGAGGAGGGGCTACGTAATCGAGACCCGCGGGAGGAAGAAGCTCGTACCGACTGAGAAGGGCATAAAAGTCTACCACTACCTGATAAGCAAGTACCGCGATCTTGTGAGCGAGGAGCGCACGAGAGAGCTTGAAGAAACGATGGACAGGATAGAAGAGGGCAAAGCAGACTACCAGGCCGTCCTCAGGAATGTGTACGGGGAGATCACAAGGCAGATCCATGGCTGATCCCTTCTCCCTCCCCCTTTAAACGTCAAGCCTCTTTGGTTGTGATTTCGATCCTGAGTTCAGACTGGAGTTTTTATGGCCGTAAAGTTTAATAATCAGCATATGGTAATGTAGTTGCATGGCCGTGCACATTGAGTATGAAGTCCGGAAGTTATTCGGTTCATTCGCTGACTGCATGCCCACCGACTATTTCATATAAGGAAAAAATTTATATAGGGTATCCCGCTAATACTAATATCCGATATGGGGTGGTGGTAAGATGGTAAAGGACAGGATGGTTGAGCTCCTTCAGGAGCACTTTGAGTTGAACCTCTACGAGGCAAGGGCGTACGTGGCACTGGTCGGTTTCGGTGTCTTAACCCCGGCCGAGTTGGCCAGCGTCTCAGAGGTTCCGGCACCGAGAACCTACGACGTTCTCAGGAGCCTTGAGAAGAAGGGCTTCGCCATAAGCCAGCCAGGCAAGGTCAACAAGTACAGGCCGGTTCACCCCGAGAACATCCTCGAAAAGTTCATCGAAGAGTGGCAGGAGCGCATCAAGGAGGAACTGGAGGCCAAGAAGAAGGCCAAGGAGGAGCTCCTCGAACTCATGACTCCTCTCATAGAGACAGAGATGCCGAAGTACGGCGTTGAGAGGGTCTGGGTCGTCCGCGGAATCAGGAACGCAACCCTGAAGACCAAGGAGATGTTTGAAACCGTCAAGGAGAAAGTCCTCCTCGCAGACGACGGCTACATAGCGGTGAACCTTGAGAAGGATCTCTTAGAGGCCGTGAACAGGGGCATAGAGGTGAAGATCATAGTGGCCGAGAACATACTCCCGAGGCTTAAGGCTTCAAAGCTCCTCGACTACGCGAAGGAGGGCAAGATCGAGGTCAGGGTTCTCGACAAGTTCGAGCTCCCGATGCTCATCTGCGACGACGAGGTCTTCTTCGCCCTCGAGGACATGGCCGCCAGGTACTTCAACTACGAGACCCAGATCTGGATCAGGGACTTCAGGGTAAGGGACCTCTTCGAGGCAAAGTTCAACGAGTACTGGGAGAGGGCAAAGCCCCTCTGATCCCCTTTCCCTTCTTTCTAAGAATAAATGAAAAATCAGACGTATTTGAACTCCTCTTCGAGCTCGCTCTTTTCCCTGATCTTCCAGAGGATCTTCTCCCCCTCCTGGTAGCTCTCCACCTTTCCCTGTTCGAGGAAGCGGAGGAGGTACCTCTTGACCTCACCCGCCCCGAGACCCGTTTCCTTAGCTATCTCCTCAACAGTCTTGGGGCCCTCTTCAATGGCCTTCAGGACTTTCAGGTTCTTCATTTAGCTCCCTCCAGTTTCCGGTACTTCTCTATCAATTCTATTATCATGCCCATGACCCTTAAGTGTTTCTCCAGTTCTCCTACATCATCCGGGAGCCCGGCGGCGAGCTCGTTAAGCTTTTCAAAGAGGATAGCATCAACTCCTCCCTGATCCTTCCCCTTCTTTTCCCTGTACTCGCAAACCGGGCAGAAGACCCTCCCGTCCTTCTCAAAGAGAGGGGAGCCGCATTTGGGGCAGTGCCTGTCGAGCATCTTAGCCCCCGAGAGCATCAGCGGTATTATGACGTTCCTTATCTCCTCCTCTGTAGGCCCCTTCATTCCACCCCCTCCCTGAGCAGGCTGAAAACCTCAACGACAGCTCTCTTTCCCTTTTTAGAACGCTTTATTCTCGCTGAGATCTCTGCGATGTCAAAGGCCCTTACCCTGAAGTTCTCAAGGATCCCGCCTAAGAGGTCGAGGAGCTCGTCGAGGCCGAGCTCACCGTGCTGGAAGCGCGCTATCCCGTACTCGGGTCTGAGAACGTCCATGTCAACGGTGAGGTACACCTCCTCCCCGAGGTACTCCTTGGCCTTTGAGATGGCCCGCACTGGCGAGGGCCTGATGCTCGTGTACGCCTTCCACCCCCTTCCAGTTCTCCGCGTCCGCTGGAGAGCCGGGAAGATCCTAACCCGCCTCCTCCAGAGCTGCGTTCTCGGGGTTGTCGGTATCATCAGAACGGGCCCAAAAACGGCGGCCCTGAGGTTGGGGTTGTTCTCCAGGATGTAGGCAAGCCAGGAACCGTGGTCGAGGTAGTCGTGCATAAGGTCTGTGTGGGCGTCAACGCTTATAACCGCGGACGGACGGAGGAGGTCTAAGATGGCGTAGGTTGCCAGGTGCTCACCAACGACGTAACAGCAGTCGCCCACCAGCTTTTCCCTCAGGGCCCTGAGGTTTCCGGCGCTTATCACCTTAGCCTCATCTACCAGGCCTTCCCGCTCAAGGAGCCTTTTAACGTACTCAACGCCCTCCCTGTTTGGTCCCTCTCCGAAGGGAAGGAAGGTTACCATTTCACCACCACAGGGGTTTCAGGCCTCACCTTTTTAACGGTTCCCGGCGCAATCCTTAAAAATCCCCCTTCGTGAGGGGTAATGGGTGATGGCGTCCACCCGGGGAGAAACCCCGAAGCGCCCCCTGGGCTGATGACGCCTGTTCTACTGCGGGGAGGCGGTAGAATGGGCTCGAAGCTCGAAGAGATAGGCAGGTTCATATCCATTGGGAGGGTTCTTGAGTACATCGGCGAGAGAAGGCATGAGGACGGGGGGTACTGCTTCGTAAGCATGCTGGACGACACGAACGTTAACGACACTTACTACGCCGTTAAAACCTACGACCTCCTCAACGTAGAGATACCTGAAAAGGAAAGAACCGTCGAGTTCCTTGAGAAGGCCATCCAGCCTCAGACCGCCGTTGTGGCGATAGCAATGGCGCTGGAGGGGCTGGCAATCCTCGGTGCCTCCGACCTTGCCAGGGAGCACGTGGAGATAGTCTTCACCAAGTACAACCCCCTTGAGGGCAAGTTTGCGGTCGGCCTCGGCGGCAGCGAGGAGTTCGGGACGGCGACCCCCTTAGAGGCCACCTACTGGGTTGTGAAGGCCTTCAGTTCGATAGGTGAGAGCTTTGACACTGAGGAGAGGGAGAGGATCAGGGAGTTTGTAATGGCCTACCGGAAGGGAACGGCCTACGGGGTGAGGGATCCCACTACCACGATGACGTATCAAGCCCTCTACAGCCTCAGAGCCCTCGGGTACAGACCCCCGAGAACGGATCACTTCAAGAGGGTTGAGCTCTGCGGTGACTGGGGCGGTTTTACAGAGGTTCCATACAGTCTCCCACCCTACCTTGAGCCGACATTCTACGGCACGAGGGGGCTGGAACTCTCAGGGCAGCTTCCGGATTGCCCGAGGAGGCACATCTACTTTATAAGGCAGCTTCAGAACCCGAACGGAGGCTTCAGGCGTTCCCTTGAGCTTGGCATCTCGAACTTCCAGAACACGTACCGTGCGGTTGCCGTCGTTGACGCGATGATAAAATACCTGTAGGCGAGACCATGAGCCTGGTTACCATTAGACTCAAGGAGCATTTCAAGGGGCACGGATGTCCTGTATGCTCCGTGCTGAAGGAATTCGAGAAGAGGGAGATGGAGAACATCCTCTACGAGCACGTCAACAGCCCCCATGTGAGAGCAGAGATAAGGAAGAGCCTCGGCCTCTGCCCCTATCATGCGTGGGCGCTCTTCGAGACAGCGTACTCAAACCCCCTCCTCGGGCCCCTCGGCATCTCGGTAATATACGACGACATGCTCTCGACCTTCATCAGGTCAATCGAGCAGGAAGCAAACTTAGATGGTGAATGCCTGATATGCAGGCACTCCCTGGAGAGGGAGAAGGACGTAGTGGATGAAATCGCGTCCCATCCGGAGGAGTTCACAAGGATCTACCGGGAGTCATCTGCCATCTTCTGCAAGAGGCACTACGAGCTCATAGTCAAAGCTTTAAAAGAGAGGGGAATTGATACCTCGGAACTTAAGGAGGTTCACCTCAAGAAGCTCAGGTCCCTTGAAAGGGCCCTTTCGGAGTTCATTGACAGCTACGACTACCGTTCTAAGGAGACCGGGAAGAACGCTTGGGCTCTCCCCGAGACGATAGAGGTCCTCAAGGGGAAGAGGACAGCTGTTTCACTGGGTGATGGACGGTGTTCAGCTTTAAAAAAGAGGAGACTGTTGAAGTTTCTGTAAGGCCCGATGAGCTCGAACTCCTCAAGGAGAGGAAGAGGGAAGTTGAGGCGATACTCAGAGACGACGAGGCGCTTGAGAGGATCATCAGGTACCTCCTCTACAAGGAGCTCCTCTCAAAGAGGGAAGCCCTCGCAAAGCGCCTGGCGGAGCTTGAGTCAAGTTACAGAGAGCTCACGGAGTTCGATGTAAAGGCCCGGGAGGATAGAAAGACCTTTATGGAGCTAAGGGAGGAGCTCAGAAAGGAAAACAACAGACTGAGGGAGATGCTGAGGGGGAGAGGATGAGGATAATCGCGAGATCCAAAAGGGACAGGAGGAAGGTAGTCCTAAAGATGCCCGACGAGTCCTTCAGGCGATTGAAGGCCCTGCTCTCGGAGTACGGCTTTCGGCTTGATGCCCTCCTGCTGGATCTGGCGAGGGTCGAGAGCACCGACGTACCAGCTGTCAGCGACGGGGAGCTCAAGTCCCTCTCCGAGGAAGTGTCCCGGCTGGAGGAGGAGGTCTACAAGCTTGAGGGCAAGTGGTCGCCCCTCAGGTTCAAGACTTACTACATCGTGCAGGACAACAGGAACCTCTCGATACAGCTGTCCGGGATGATAGCCGAGAACAAGAGGCTGAGGAAGACCCTCGGCTTGGAGGAGAAGGACTGGAGTGAGGTGGAGGAGCTCATCCGCTACTACCTGAACATCTGACCCAGACCAAGGTACGATGGTGATCGGATGAACGCAAGGCTCCTTCTCGCCGTGGCACTCGGGGGTTCCCTCGGCGCGGCCGGGAGGTTCTACATCTCGGGTCTCCTCCCTGCTTATCGCGATTTCCCAGTTGGGACTCTGATCGTGAACAGCGCGGCGAGCTTTCTGCTTGGCTACATCTACGGCCTTCTCTTCTGGGGGATTGAAGTCCCGCCGGACTGGAGGGCCTTTTTCGCCACCGGCTTCTGCGGCGCTCTAAGCACTTTCTCCACCTTCTCCTACGAGACTTTCTCCCTTCTGATGGAGAGGGAGTACCTTATAGCGGCACTGAACATCGCGGCAAACGTTATAATAACCATCGCCCTAATCTTTGCTGGCTTCATCCTGGCGAGGAGGTGAGGTCATGGTTGAGGTAGAGCACTGGAACACGCTGCGCTTAAGGATCTACATCGGGGAGAACGACCGGTGGAACGGCAGGCCCCTCTACAAGGCCATACTCGAAAAACTGCGCTCCATGGGGATGGCGGGGGCCACGGTTTACAGGGGCATCGCGGGTTTTGGTAAGAAGAGCCGCCTGCACTCCGCGGACATAATGCGGCTTTCCGCGGATCTGCCGATTATAGTAGAGGTGGTCGATAAGGGTTACAGGATAGAGAAGGCCATATGTGAAATAAAGCCCATGATAAAGGACGGCCTCATAACCGTTGAGCCAACGATAGTGGTCTGGCTCGGCACGTCTGAGGAGGTCAGCAGGTTCGAGGAGGATGCCGTTAGGGAGGCCTGAAGCCCTTCCTGGAAAATTTACAATTAAATCGCAAAATTCCAAAATTAGATTGAAAAAACCACAATTCTTGGGGAAAAGTTTATATAGTTTAAGTCCCTAATGATGTCAAGCGGGCGGCACCCCGTGGTTCAATAAGCCGCTCCAATAAGACGCTCCCAATAACCGACCCTCCGGGATTATTTCCCCTTTTCTTCCGAAAGTCTAATAAAAAATAAGGGACTATCTCCAATCGTGGGGGTGGAATAATGATAGAGCTTGACTTTGAACTTCCTTTCAGCTCTCTAAACGATATAATGGACGTCTTCCTCACGAAGGGAGCCCTCATCAGGTGGGTGTTCTACCAGGATCACCGGGATGCCTTCGCGATAAGGGCTTTAGTCCCGGAAATCGAACTGGAGGAGACGCTTTTGGAGATGGCGGGTGCGTTGGGAGAGCCACTCGAAGTCAGCATTCTACCCGAGGGAACTGGTGTAAAGTTAGATCAGGCTTTTCTGACGTCTGCCCTCATCGGGGAGAAGAGGTACCCAATCGTTGTCCTCATGCACTTTGAGACAAACCCCCGCGTTCCCGACGAGGTCCAGCTGTTAACGCGCTCGGACTCGCCGAAGGAGATAATATCCTCACTGCTGAAGGTCTCAATAGGCCCCTTCAGCCTCTCAAACCCGGATCACACGAGGATAAGCCGGGAGAACGGCATGACAAGGGTTGTTATAAGCCCGTAATAGACAATCGAAAAAAATTTATACACCATGGAGTTGAGGCTAAGCCGTGATGTGAATGATTGGTTATAAGGAAGTGAAGCTCATCGCCGAGATAACGGCCTTCTCGGCCGTAACGCTCGCGGTCTACAGTGTGTACATTCTCGGCCCGCACATTGAGGGGTACACCAGCAGGAGGTTATGGTTCGGGATCAGGCTCTCCCTCTTCATATTCTGGACCGGCTATCTCATAAACGTCCTGAACGACATCATCGTAACCCCCCTCATGAAGGTTCTCGATGACGTTTTCATTGCTGCCGGTGCCTTCTTGGGGGCCATCTACCTCTGGACAACCGCGCAGATACTCAGCAGAGCCCTTCCCTCCCCGAAGAAGCTCAGCGGTACGCCTTCGATGACTATAAACGGTGTCTTCCTCGTACCCCCCAAATACGAGGAGCTCAAGTCAATCCTCAAGGGGTTCAAGGTCCTCGCGGTGACGAGAACGCCCTCTCACTACGCGGAAGTCGGTATACCCTACATCTGGATAACCCCGGCAGGAGGCGGTGAGAACACAATAGACCCGCGTGCCCTTGCTCCGCTGCTCCAGAGGCTCGTTGACAGTGTTGAGCCGGGGACCGTTGTGATCCTCGACGGAATCGAGTACCTCATAATCGAAAACGGCTTCAACTCCGTCTTCCGCTTTCTCACGAACCTGAAAGACAGGTTGCTCCTTAAAGGGGCCAGCCTGCTCGTTGTGGTTGATCCTATGACCTTCGATGAAAAGCAGCTCAGCATTCTTGAGAGGGAGATCCCGTGGCTTCAGCCCTTTGAAAAGGGGGGAAGGAAGTATGAGGCATCACGTTGAGCTCATATACGCGAGGAAGAGTAGAAAGCTCGTGGGGAAGAAGATAGTCCTTGCGATATCGGGTAGCGTAGCGGCAGTCGAGTGCGTCAAGTTGGCGAGGGAGCTGATAAGGCACGGCGCCGAAGTCCACGCCGTCATGAGCCCGAACGCGCAGAAGATAATCCACCCCTACGCCATGGAGTTCGCCACCGGAAACCCTGTTGTGACTGAACTCACTGGCGCCATAGAGCACGTTGAACTGGCTGGAGAGCACCCGGACAAAGCTGACCTGGTACTCGTCTGCCCCGCGACTGCCAACACCATAGGAAAGATAGCCTGCGGGATAGACGACACACCCGTTACAACGGTCGTTACTACAGGTTTCGCCCACACACCAGTGATGATAGCGCCCGCGATGCACGCGAGCATGTACGAGCATCCAATCGTGAGGGAGAACATCGCCAAGCTCAAAAGGCTCGGCGTCGAGTTCATCTCCCCGAGGTTTGAGGAGGGGAAAGCCAAGGTGGCCTCAACCGACGAGATAGTTTACAGGGTCATCAAAAAGCTTCACGAAAAAGACTTGAGGGGAAAAAAGGTTCTCGTAACCGCGGGGGCGACGAGGGAGTACATAGACCCGATACGCTACATAACCAACGCGAGCAGCGGAAGGATGGGCGTCGCCATGGCGGAGGAGGCGGACTTCAGGGGCGCGGAGGTCACACTGATAAGGACTCGTGGGAGCGTGCAGAGCTTTGTTGAGAACCAGATCGAGGTTGAGACCGTTGAGGATATGCTGAAAGCGGTCGAGTCCGAGCTCGGGAGCAGAAAATACGATGTTGTGGTCCTCGCTGCTGCCGTCAGCGATTTCCGGGTTGAGGGGAAAGCGGACGCCAAGATAAAGAGCAGGAAGACCCTCCTCCTGAGGCTCAGTCCAACGCCGAAAATAATAGACCGCGTTAAGAAGATCCAGCAGGATGTCTTTTTAGTCGGCTTCAAGGCCGAGACCTCCCTGGGAGAGGATCTGCTAAAGGCCGCTAAGGAGCAGATTGAGAGGGCGGGAAGCGATTTGGTGGTGGCCAACTCACTCGGGGCCTTTGGGAGCGATGAAAACGAGGTCGTCCTCGTGGGAAGAAGCTTCGTCAAAAGGCTCCCCAAGATGGGAAAGCGGGAGCTCGCCGGGAGAATCTGGGATGAGATCGTCAAACTCCTCGGTTAGCCTTCATATCTCCTTTGGAGGGACGAGTATGCCGAGTTCTGTTATCACGCCCCTCACGTATTTCCAGGGGGTAACGTCGAAGAGGATGTTCCTGACGGGGTAGCCGTTCCTTGAGTAGGGCCTCTCAACGAGCTCGACGTCCTTAGCCTCCAGCTCGGGGTGGAGTTTGAAGCTCTCCGCGGCGACGTAGAAGGGAACGCCCGAATCGTAGCACGCTAAGGCTAAGAGATAAGTGCCGGCCTTGTTCACCACCGCACCGTCCCGGGTTACGTTGTCTGCTCCGACGAAGGCAAGGGTCGCCCTCCGCGCGAAGACCCCGAGCTGGGCGTCAGTTATGAGCTCAAAGGGCACCCCAGCAGCGTCCAGCTCCCTGGCCATTGCGATGCCTTCATTGTCGGGGGCGCTCTCCGTTAGGATCACCCTGAAGGGCTTCCCCTTTCTCCTGGCCGTGAGCAGGATCTCAAGAACAGCGGAGGAGAAGGAGTGGGTTATCACTACCTCGTTTTCGTCGATGAGCTCGCTCCCTATGTTGCCTATCTCCCTCTTGGACTCGTCTACGAGCCTGATGAACTCCTCCGCCCTGGCCCTGAGAAACCCCGGGTCTCCGGTAACGGGCATGAACCGGGCGAGGTTGTAGAGGGACGCCATGCTTCGGTTCACCGCGGGGATCCTCTCCCTCATCTCCTCAAGTGCTCTCCTGAGCTCGTCCCCGCTCAGCATCTCGGAGAGGAGGAGGTAAGCCTCTGCACCCCTTCTCGCGAGCCAGCTCGCCCCGCGTATCCTCTCAGTCCTCATCTCCTCAAGGATCCGTCCGACTTCCACCGGGATCATGGGATTCAGCCCCCTGGCCAACGGCCTACCTGCTCCTCCTCCCTTATCAGCCTTTCGCCTTAGGGCTCCTCAAAGCGCACACCCTTGGCCTCCATGAACTCCTTCGCCTTCTCGGCTTCCTCCTCACTCTCGGCGAAGATAATCACGCCTATGTACTTCCCGAACCCCTTAGGGGAGGAATGTATCCTTACTTTAAACCTCTCAACGGCCTCGCTGAGGACCGGAGCGAGCTTGCTCTCGTCCGTTATCTCCGCCAAGAGCTTCTTCTGGATGAACCTCCTCTCCCCGAGCCTCGGGAGGACTCCCCTTTCGAGCATCGCCTTCATCTCACGGGGCATGCCCGGCAGAACGAAGATCTTAACGCCCTCGTGCTCGATGTATGCCCCGGGTGCGGCCCCTTCAGTGTTCTCAAGGGGCTCCGCCCCTTCCGGAAGGTAGGCCATTTTCCTCCGCCCTTCGTTCAAAGAAGGGTCGTCTATGTATCCCTCCCTGTAAAGCCGCTCGTAGAAGGCTTTGATATCCTCAAGGCAGGGAGAGCAGAGGACGAGTTTCCTGCCGAGGGCCTCCGCAACGGCCGGCATTGTAACGTCGTCGTGGGTCGGCCCGAGGCCGCCGCTTATGACGAGAACCTCCGGCTTCCTCGCGAGTATCTCCCCGACCGCCGCCTTTATCTCCCCTACATCGTCCCCGACGGTTGTCTTTCTCCTGACCCAGTAGCCCCTCTCAGTCAGCCTCTGGCCTATGAAGGCCGAGTTGCTGTCCACCGTGTGCCCGGTTAGAAGTTCATCCCCTATCGTGAGGATCTCCGCGAACATCCCGACCACCGACTTCAATTGGACGGCGGCCCTTATAATCCCCTCGGCGTTGAGCCAACTTCCCTTAGAGGAGCGGCTTTCACCGCCGGTGAAAATAAGGCTTAAGTATTTTACCGCTGTAAAACTTCCGGTGAGAGCATGAAGGTGCGCGTGGGTGTGAACGGCTACGGGACGATAGGAAAGCGCGTCGCCTACGCCGTCTCAAGGCAGGACGACATGGAGCTCATTGGCGTCACGAAGACGAAGCCGGACTTCGAGGCTTATCTGGCAAAGGAGATGGGGGTTCCTGTTTACGCCGCAAGCGATG
>WAKU01000092.1 GCA_015523195.1 Thermococcus sp. | reverse complement strand
AGAGCAGAGACGAGGTTTTGGGCATAGTTCAGGCGCTGAAGGAGACCCTTTAGGTGGTAGCATGAGGGAGATAGTAGGGGTTCTCTACCGGGAGCTTCACTACCGCAGGCTCAAGAACAACCCCCAGATAGCCGCTGATCCAAAGAAGTTCGAGGAGCAACTGCGGAGAACGGGGGACGTAAAGCGCGGCTTGGCGGTCCAGTCTGCGATTTTCCTGCTCTTTGGCCTTATGATGGGCGCCGCCGTCTGGGAAGCTGGGGACGGGGAGAAGGCCGCGGTTCTCCTCGCAACCTATGCCCTCCTCCCCTTCGTCATGGCCCTCTACACAACCGCCGTTAACTCCTCCTACGCAGTCTCCATGGGCATCTTCGAACCCCTCAAGCCCCTGCCGATAAAAACCGGCGCCAAGTACCTCAGCGCCCTCCTTGCCCTCGACAACATTCCGGCCATCGTGGCAATGATTCCCCCGGTCATCGCCATGGCCCGCTACTCCCTGCCGGCGGTGGTTTTAGGCCTTCTGTGGGTCTTCATCGGGGCCTTCCTCGGTCACGTCCTTGGCCTGGCCGTTTTCACGCTCTTCGGCTCTTCCGTCGTTGGCGGGAGGTTCTCAAAGCTGAGGACCTTGGCGAGGGTTATCGGCGTCCTCCTCTTCATCAGCCTCTTCTACGCCCTGAACTACGTGCAGAAGTACGTGAGCGAGCACTACGAGCAGCTTCTGCCCTTCTTCTCCCGCTACTCTCTTGCCTATCCATTCTCGGTCGCCTCAATCGTCGAACCCCTAAGCTCGCTCCCCCTGGCTTTGGCCTACCTTGCAGTCCTCGTTCCGGCCTATTACCTCCTCCTCGGGCGGGTCTGGAAGTTCATCGAGGCTGGTTCCTTCACCTCGTCCACCCGGAGGGTTGCCTTCAGGTCTAAGGTTCACCATCCCGTTGCGGCCCTCTTCCTCAAGGACCTCAGGATAATCGCCAGGAAAAGCGCTCTCCTCGTTGGTCTGCTGTTTCCCCTCTTCCTCGTCCTCCCGACGGCATTAAGCGTCCTCTCCGGCGGAATAACCCCCGAGAAGATTGAGTTCGCACTCCTGATGGTGGCGTGGGCGGCCTCCGTTGGGGTCGACGCGGTTCTCAAAACCGATGGTGGAGATTTCGATGCCCTCCTCGCCCTTCCCGTTGCCCTCAGAGACTTCCTCTGGTCGAAGCTCCTCGTTATGTGCCTCGTCCCCGTGCTGACCTCTGCCGGAGTCGTCCTGCTGTCGGCCTTTTACAACCCCGGCTTCCTCGCCTTCATCCCCGCGGCCCTGATGCTCCCCCTGCTCACCTCATCGATTTCCCTGTCCTTCTTCTACCACGGCGAGAAAGTGCTCTCGATTCCAGACACAGGCTCCGCCGAGGTCCTCATCCTGATGATCCTCAACGGGTTTGCCCTTGGGGCGGTTGCCCTCGTCTGGTACTTGGTGGGCTATCCCCCCACCCTCGTCCTGCTGACGGTTCTTCTCGTGTCAGTCCTCTGGCTCCTCAGCAGGTGACGTGGAATATCGCCAGAACCTTTCTCTTTCCCCACAGTTCGTTGAACCTCTCGACTGCCTCGCCGGTGGGAAGTTCAATGACCTCCTTTCCCCTCACAAGCTCCCGGCTCTCGGGCAGGAGGGACAGCTTCCCATAAAAGCCGGTCCCCACGAGGAGGACGTCAAATTCCTCGCTGAGGTATTCCCCAAGCTCATCCGGGTCAAGCCGGTGGCTCGTTCCGTGCTTCTCCTTGCTGAGCCACTTCTTCCGCTTCTCCACCCTTCCGCTCGGGTAGACGACGATGTCGTGCTCGTAGGTCTTCCCGTCCACGGTTATCTTCCCGAAGCCCGGATAGCTGAGCCTCACGCCCTCACCCCCAGCAGTCCTTAGGGTTCAGGGCGTCGCGGATTATCCTCTCGTGGTCGAAGGCGAGCTTTACCTTCCCTATCTCGTCGAGGGGGACAACTGTAACATCTTTCGCATCGTCTCCGGCCTTCAGCTCCCCGAAGCCGGCCGCGAGAAAGGCCGTCGTCACGGTGTGTCCCCTCGGGTCCCTTCCCGGGTCCGAGTAAACGCCAACGAGTCTCAGGAGCTTGACGTCCAGGCCGGTTTCCTCCTTCGCCTCCCTTATAGCTGCCTCCTCAACTGTTTCGCCGTACTCCACAAACCCCCCCGGGAGCGCGTAGTGGTCCTTGAAAGGCCCGTGCTTCCTCTTTATGAGAACGACTCCGCCGCGGTAGAGTATGACAACGTCCGCGGTCAGGCCGATGCATCTGTGGAGTTCCGCCTTCAGCTCGGGGTGCCTTTCCCGGATGAACTCCTTCAGCTCCTCTCTAACAGGGGAGATGTCATAGCCCCGCGAGGCCTTCAGAAGGAGAACGTAGCGGTCCATAAAATCACCTCAGTCCGGTTTTCTCATCACGTTTCAGCGTGCTGACGTGTCATCATCGGCGTTCCTACTACGTAGGTACTCTTATAGCGCTTTCCTCTCCAGGGGCTTCACGTGAACCCCCATCGCGGTCTCGTTCAGCTCCTCTTCCGGGAAGTCAAAGCTCCTGTACTTTAGGAAAAGCGCCGTAAAGGCTCCGGCCCTCTTTAGTGCCTGGAGGAAAGGACATTCGCGGTAGAAGTACGTGAACGCCGCCAGAAAAACGTCCCCAGCAC
>WAKU01000091.1 GCA_015523195.1 Thermococcus sp. | reverse complement strand
GGGGGTATGGTCAGGAGGGCCCTGCTGGCAATGGTTCTTTCGGCCCATGCTAAGCTCTACTTCCTTGACGAACCCACCGTTGGCCTGGACGTCGAGAACAGGCTGAAGCTGTGGGAGGTTCTCAGGGAAAAGGCGGAAGAATCAACGATAGCCCTCACCAGCCACTACCTCAACGAGATATCGAGCGTCTGCGACCGCGTTCTCCTCCTGAAGGACGGCCAGGTGAAAGCCTTCGGGAGACCTGAGAGGGTTGCAAGGAACTACCTGAGAGGACTTCACTCGAAGATTGTCGCCTTTGAAGGCGTTAAGCTTGAGGACTTTCTCGTCAAAAAGGCCGGCAGGAATACCTACATCTACACCCGCTCGAAAGCTGATGAGAGAGAAGCCGTTGAGGCCCTTGAAAAGGCCGGCGTGCCCTTTAAAGTTGGGGAACTTACAATAGAGGACGTCTTCATCGCGGGTGGTCTCGATGATGGCGCTGATTGAGTACTACGCAAGGGCACTGACCCGGGGGAGGTTCTCCCTCATCAGCTTCGCCATTCAGCCGCTCTCCTTCATCTTCATAGTCTACGTCGTGAGTGGGGGCAGGTTTTTGAACACTGCTTTGGCTGGAGCGCTCGTCAGCTTCATAGTCGGGGTCGGGATAGCGGATTTGGCGATAGAGCTGGTCGGAATGAAGACGCGTTCGAGGTTCTACGACATCCTCATGTCCCTCCCGGGAAGCGGCTGGAAGAAGGCTCTTGGAATTTCCATAGGAATGAGCGTCCCGGCTCTGCCCTACGTCCTTCTCCTCACGGTTCTTCTCGCCTGGAGGCTCGGATTCAAGACCCTCTCAAAAATAATCCTCGCAACTGCCGCCCTCTGGCTCTGGAGCGCTGGAGTAGGTTTCCTTCTCGGCGTGAGGATGAAGGAGCCAGTTAGAACGATGCGGCTCTCGAACATACTCGTGACCGGCCTCACGGTGTTCCCGCCGGTTTACTACCCTCCGAGTGTTCTTCCCGAGACGCTTGCCAGAGTTCTCTTTTTCCTCCCGACGGTGAGCGCCTCACGGCTCGTATCCGGGAACGGCGATCCCGGGAATCTCCTCGTGACTGTCTTCTGGGGGCTCACCGGCCTGATCTTCCTGGCCAGATTCAGGGGGCTTGAGAGTTAAACCGGGCTATTTCCTCCTCCAGCCTCTTCAGCTTCCCCTTGAAGCGCCTCACCTGGGCGTTGGCAAGGTTTACGATTCTTCCGATGTACTCCTCATCTATCCATAGCTCCCCGTCTTCTCCCAAAGGGACGTCCATCCTCTCGGTCGAGCGTATCTCAACGAGGAGCTTTTTGTGGCTGATGCTCTTGACGTTGGAGTACTTGAAGCCGAGGCCTATCGCGAGATTGAGCAGCTTTACTGCATCCTCCATCGTCTTCGCGGCGACGTGGAGGATCGGACTCCTCACCAGGAACCACAGCTGACCCCTGGAGTGCCTTCCAACGGCCTCAAGAACTTCCTCAACAACAACTTCCCCGTGCCACTTGCCGAGCCAGAGCGAATTGAGTTTATCGCCGAAGTGGGGCATCTCCATGACCGAAATCCTGCCCGAGCAGGAGGAGGTGGTGAAGTAGTTGTCGAGGGCGTTGATCTTCTCAAGGAGGGGGATTATATCGTGATCAACCTTATCTTCGGCCAGAGCCTTTCTGAGGCCTTCCATTGCCCTCTCCTTCTGCTCATTGAAGTTCTTTGTGTAGAGGAAGCCCATGATCTCACTTCCCACATCAGTCCAGCCAACCCTTTTAAAGGGTTTTTCGATTGGGGCTCGGTGGTGGCATGGGCATCAAAATTAGCTGGGAGGAGTTCGCGAGGAGGATGGGAGTTGAGCCCCAGATCCTTGAGAACAAGGAGGCGAGGCTCCTTAAGAGGTTCGTGGAGGAGATAAGCTATCCGAGCCACTGCCGGTTCTGCCAGGGGCTTGATTTGAGCAACCCGAACCCGGTTCACCACCCGAGCTACGAGCTAACTCCAGCGTGCAACCACGACTGCATATTCTGCTACTCCAACGTCGCCGTAAAGCTTGGGAGGGCCCCAAAGCCCGGCTACTACGGCTGGGACGATCCGAAGGCTATAACGGTCTCCCAGTACGGCGAGCCTTTGCTAAGCCCACGCATCGTTGAGGTAAACAGGATGCTCCGCGAGCGCTTTCCCAACGCGAGGCTCGATTTACAGACCAACGGCTCCCTCCTAACAGAGGAGCTCTGGGAGAAGCTCGACTTCGACATCGCAATGATAAGCCTCGACGCGGCAAGCAGAGAAAAGCATCTGGAGATTACGAACGCCGACACCTTCGAGGCGGTAGTTAACGCCCTCCGGATAGTTGGAAAAGACAAGAGCGTCCGCTCCGTGGTCAGGACGATATTCATGCCCGGGATAAACGACGGGGACATACCGAAGATAGCAGAACTGGCCTCTTCCCTCGGGATTGACGAGATGCACCTCCAGCCACTCACGATACACGAGCTCAACGTCGAGCGCCTTAAGAAAGCGGGCCTCGACTTCGAGAGGGCCGAAAGCGTTAGAGAGCTCCTCAAGGCCGCGATGAAGGCTGGGGAGTACATTGATGTCCGCATAAGCGGTTGCCTCCTCGCCCAGCTCAAGAGGATGGACGCGCTGACCCTCTTCAGCGTTAAAAGGGTCGCGAGGGAAGTTGCCCCGGTCGTCAAGAGGGAGAGGCAAAAGTGATAAATCTCTCCGCCTTATATTAAACGGTGAGGCCGTTGCTGTGGGAGTTGCTCTCGGCAGTCCTCCTCCTAACATTCCTCGGAATCAACCTCTGGCTCTGGCTGATTAAGGCCGTTGGGAAGCTGGCGGGGATAACTGTCAAGAAGGTTCTGAGGGTCGAGGTTCCGGGGAATGAGAAAAAGGGCCTTGAAAGGATATTCACTCCAATCTGGATACTCATCGGACTCTGGGCAAGCTTCAAGGTTCGTTGGGACATCTTAGCAATGCTCTTCGCCTTCCTCGCCTTCAGGAGCGGCGCCAACGTTGCAAGGGCCTTAGTTTACAGCGTCCACGACGGTAAGGTACTTGAGAGATACACCGGCGACAGCAGGGTTCTCTCCCTTATAGGGAAGGCCGCAAGGGCAAGCCTCCTTCTCGAGGGGGTTTTCGTCCTCGCCTTTGGACTGGCGTACAAGGCCATATCGGTAACCGCCAGGCCCGG
>WAKU01000090.1 GCA_015523195.1 Thermococcus sp. | reverse complement strand
TCCCTCCGGAACACCTACTTAGTTGTGGACTTCTACCATGAAACCCCTCCTTCGGAGGCGGTGTCGGACTTAAAGCCCGGGGAGTTTGGAATCGACACGGGCTTGGCGGTATACCGGAGCTTTTTGGATGGCCCAGCGGAACGTCCTTCACACCCTCCCCTTCCTCCTCTCGGCCCTCTTAATGCCCTCGACCTCTCTGATCCTCGGCTTCAGGGATCGCAGACGGTTGGATAGGCTGAGGCTCCTTGTGAGGGCTTGGGGAGGGGAGGAGAAAGCCCTTTACCTCCCCCTACTGAGGCTTCTCCCAGGGCTCTTATTACCCGCCCTCCTCCTCAGGGACAGCCTGAGATTCTGTTCCCTTGGATTCGTGAGCTGCAATAAATTCCTTCTCCTTCTTTTCCCGGCCGCTGGGGCAGCCCTTGCACTGGTGGCGTATGCCATCGCTTTGGCAGTAAGAAGGAGGTGATTTGGATGCTTGATGTGGTTTTCAGGGACGTTACGGTCTCATATCGCATTGGAAAAAGAGCATACGAGGCCCTCAGGGAGTTCTCGGGCAAGTTTGAAGGGGGCAAGATTACCGTGGTCTTCGGACCGAGCGGCGCCGGGAAGACCACCCTCCTGCGGGCTCTTTCCACGCTGCTGCCCCCAGCAAGCGGCACCATCAAGTACAACAACATCGATGTGTACTCCCTCGGTTCGAGGATCAGGGAGGTTAGGAGGAGCATTGGGGTATCTTTCCAAGAGCCAATTTTTGTAAAAGGCCTGACGTTATGGGGGAACATAGAACTCACCCTCAGCGCCTCCGGGAAGCTGAACGGTGAAAATAAACAAAGGGCATTCAAACTTGCCGAACGACTTGGGGTGAAGAATCTCCTCTCAAAGAGACCTAAGGAGGTAAGCGGCGGCGAGGCAAGGAGGGTTTCCTTAGTCCGGGCCTTGGCTCACAACCCCTCGCTCATCACCCTCGATGAACCCACCGCATACCTGGATTGGGAGGCTACGGAAATGGTCATCGCCCTCCTCCAAGAACTGAGGGAAGAGGGAAAGACCGTGGTGGTATCAACGCACGATCCCGAGCTCATCAAGGTCGGTGACGTTCTCTACAGCCTCCGGTACGGCCGTCTGCTGGGTGGTTAGCTTCCTTCGGGGGCAAGCTTAATAAATTAGGATCTCCTAACTAAACCGGTGGTGAGCATGTTCAAAGTTGACAGACTGCGCTTCGGAACGGCCGGGATACCCATTTCAACGCCAAAGCGCTCAACGATAGACGGCATAACCCAGGTCAGAAACCTCGGATTGGATGCCATGGAGCTCGAATTCGTACGCGGGGTCAACATGAAGGCCGAACTCGCCAAGAAGATAAAGTACGCCGCCAAAAAGAACGACGTTCTCCTCACGGCCCACGCACCCTACTACATAAACCTCAACGCGAGCGAGAAGGCCAAAGTAGAGGCGAGTAAGGGCAGGATAGTTCAGAGCGCCGAGAGGCTCTACCAGGCGGGTGGCTGGAGCGTGGTATTTCACGCGGGCTACTACCTAAAACAGCCGAAGGAGAGCGTTTACCAGAGGATTTTAGAGGCCCTGAAGGACGTCCAGAGGGAGCTCATGGACAAAGGCGTTAAGGTCTGGATAAGACCCGAGCTGACTGGGAAGCCCACCCAGTTCGGAGACCTTGAGGAGATAGTCAAGCTGAGCGAGGAGCTTGAGATGGTTCTCCCGACGATAGACTTTGCTCACGCACACGCGAGGAACAGGGGAAAGTGCAACTCAACCGAGGAGTGGCGCGAGATGCTGGCTCTCATGGAAGACAGATTGGGAAGAGAAGCTCTGGACAACATGCACATCCACGTAAGCGGTATAGAGTACACAGAGAAGGGCGAGAAAAAACACCTGAACCTCCAGGAGAGCGACATGAACTGGGAAGATCTCCTGAGGGTTCTCAAGGAGTTCCGCGTTAAGGGAGTCGTCATAAGCGAGAGCCCGAACATCGAGGGCGATGCAATCCTGATGAAGAAAAAATACGAGGAGATAAAGGCCTAATAGGCCTCAACAAGAGTGGGCTGGCCCTGCCACCTGTGCTCCTCCACATCAATACGGAGGCCCTCTAAGGGCTCTAACCTCCTGAGCTCGTAGCCCTTGCTTCTACCCCACTTTTCTATCTGTTTCAGAACGACGTTTACACCAAACCTCGCCAATGGATAGAGGGGGATGAGGAAGAGGTTCCCGGCCATTACGGAGGGCAGTCCCTTAGCCACCTCCTCGGCGGTGTGTCTCCATGCGTAGTAGAGGTGGAGGAACTGGCCGTATGTTATCATGTCCTCCACGCGGTAGAACTCTTGATCCTTGAGGAGTCCCATGGGAACGAAGGAGAGTGGGGTGACAGTGAAGTGCGCCCTGTTGCCGAGCTTCTCTTTGAGCTCCTTTTCCATTGTGATTATCAGCCGGGCGGTCATTATCTCGTAGTCATCCGTATCTCCCGGCAGGCCGAGGATGGTCGTATAAGCGGGGAACCAGTAGTTCTTGTTGAAGACGTACGTCCCGTTTAGCAGAACCCAAGGCCACTCCTCCGGCGAGAAGGGCTTCATCTTGTTGTTCATGTACTTCCCGATGAGCTCTGGGGAGGCGGTCTCAAAGCCGACCTGTATGCCGATCCAGTGCCTCGGGCCGGCGTCAACGAGATGTGATATTGCCTCTATCATACCTGGAACTGCTAACGCGCCGGCGGCGGTTCCATGGGTGGGGTTCACGTTCCTTGTGTACTTCCTGGCTGTTGCAAACAGCTCCAAGACTGCATCGACGTTTGGATAGAAGTTCTTTCTGTCCTCAACCCTGTAGAGGAAGATGTCCTCGCTGTGAAGCCAGGCGTGATCAATGCCGGCCCTGATGTTCACCCTTATTTCCTTCTCGATCCTCTCCAGCGGCATGTATCTTGCGACCCTCAGATTTGGCTCGCAGAAGCGGCACCCCCTCCCGCAGCCGCGCATGACCTCGACCAGGCCATCGTAAGACGGCGCAACTATAGCGGGTATCTGCTCAACCCTCGGCCAGCCCTTTACAACTATCGTCTCATCAGCACTTCCGCTCTCGATGTCCCTGAAGAGCTCCCCGGCAACGTGATCCACCTCACCGATCACCACGTGGTCAACCCTCAGCTCCTCCCTAACCTCCGGCCTGAAGTCAAGCTGCCAGGCCCCCGGGCCACCGACGACGAGCTTGAAGTCAAGTCCCTTCGATTCCCTGAGGCGGTTTATCCTCTCCACGAGTTCCTCGAACTTCACCCTGGTGTAGTTCTTCCACCTTCCGCCGTCGGTGAACATCATGCTCACTGGCCCGAGACCGAGGGGATCCATCTCGTGAAGCGCCACCACCTTTGTATCTTCCCCAATGAACCGCTCGACCTTCCTCGGGTGCGCAACCACTACCTCCTCCCGCTTAAAGCCGTCCCTCAGGAGGGCCGCCTCGACCTTTCTGAGTCCGTACGGCGCCTGGGTTAGAACCCCGTTCTCGTCAGGTATCTGAGTATCGAGGAGGTTGTAGATCCAGGTGGGAAGTTTTCCATAGGGGGCACAGCCCAGGAAGTCGAGTAGAGGGACGCCGCGGTAGGTGCTCGTGAGAGTCTCATCTGTGGTCAAAACGACCTCAGCCACCTTCACCACCCCATTTCTTTGAAAGAATATTTTCATATTTAAGAATTTCGATTTTCATGGTTTAAACTTCTTACAAGCTTTAAGCACTATAGTAATAACTTAAAACTAAAGTATAAGCTGAGGGTTCAACCTAAAACCTGGGGCTTCGGGAGTGCTTCCCGAGGATTTCAAGGACTCTCTCAACGGGTAGCCCATACCTCACGTGCCCGTTCCCTTTCATAGTCTTAGCCTGAAGGAGGGCGTTTACTACCGCCTCCTCCGTCGCCTCGGCGGTAGCTTTGAAAAGCTTGCTGAGGGAGCTGTCGGGCAGGAAGCTCACGAGTTCAGGTTCCTTACCAATCGGAACCCGTTGAGCGGTCGAGAAAGCTAAAACAACATCCCCACTCCCGTGGTGGGCGTAGCCTCCGGTTCTCGCGAGGCCTATAACTGTCCTCTTCGCGAGCCTCCTCAGCTGCCTGGCGGTGAGTGGGGCGTCCGTCGCTACAACTATCGAGATGCTCCCCCTTCCGGAGATGCCCCTGCCGGGGTAGTCCCTCAGGTGAAGGCCAACCGGGGCCCCAGCTATGGCTAAATCCTCCCTCCTGCCGAAGTTTGCAAGAACGAGAACTCCAACTGTGTACTCCTCTCCGCCGATCTCAACGATCCGAGAGGAAGAGCCTATTCCGCCTTTGAACTCGAAGGCGCTCATTCCGGTTCCGGCTCCGACTGAACCCTCCTCGAAGTCGAGTTTGGCATTTTTAACGGCCTCAAAGTAGTGTTCCTCACCAACTTTCATCGCCCTTATGTCGTTGAGGTAGGAGTCGTTGCACTCCATGACAACCGGCGAGACGCTCCTCAAGTCTGGATTCAGCTCTATCATGTGCTTAACCATCGCGTTCGCAACGGTGTAGACGCTCAGCGTGTTGGTTAGAGCAATGGGCGTCTCGATGTAGCCGAGCTCCTCAACCTGGACGAAGCCTATCGGCTTTGAGAAGCCGTTCATGACGAAAGTGGCTGAGAAAAGCCTCTCGCGGTAGGGGTTTTCAACAGGGGGTAGAAGAACTGTAACGCCCGTTCTGATGTTTTCTCCCTCGATCAGTGTTTTGTGTCCAACTCTGACGCCTAAATCCGCTATGGAGTTCCTCCTTCCGTGCTCGTAAAGTCCTATTTTTATCCCCACCTCTGGGGCCTTCATGGAACCACCCCCCACCATTGGGTGGAGGTTTTTAAGGGGCTTCCGGCGGAGGATTTTTAAGATGGAGGGATCAATCCCCCAGGGCGATGACGATTAGCAAGCAAACTGAGGGCTCACGGATGATGACGTGAACACCCTCCGAGCCCGAGGTGGTTTCCATGGAGCAGAGAACCCACAGGCTTGCCTCTGAGAGGCTCGTCGGAAGGCCCGTCCGGATCGGGGAAGGCCGTGCAGAGGTCGAGCTTTTGACAACGGAGGAGATGGCGGTCAATGAGTACGGCCTCGTCCACGGTGGTTTTACCTTTGGCTTAGCCGACTACGCCGCGATGTTGGCGGTGAACGAACCGACCGTCGTCCTTGGAAAGGCCGAGGTGAGGTTTCTGAAGCCCGTAAAGGCCGGAGAACTGCTCACCGCTAAGGCAGAACTAAGGAAAGATCTCGGGAGGAAGAAGGTGGTGTGGGCGGAAGTTTTTAATGAAGGGGGCGAGAAAGTCTTCGAGGGGGCTTTCCACTGCTACGTCCTCGAAAAGCACGTCCTCGCGCGCTGAGGTGCTTCTATGGCCGAGCGCAAAGTCCTCGGGGTCAGCTGGACGGTTTTCATCCTCGGGGTAGTCAGCTTCCTCAACGACATGAGCAGCGAGATGATAAACCCGATCATCCCGAGCTACCTCACAGACGTCCTCAGAACCGGGGAGCTGATGAGCGGCTCGGTCATGGGCGCGATAGAGAGCATGAGCTCCCTCTTTAAGGTCGTCTTCGGCTACTTCAGCGACCGCTTTAGAAAGAGGAAGGCCTTTGTTTTGACAGGCTACACCCTATCAACCCTCGCCAAGGGCTCGCTGGCGTTAACAAGGCACTGGTGGGACTTCTTGACCCTCAGGGCGCTCGACAGGATCGGCAAAGGCGTAAGAACAGCACCGAGGGACGCTCTCATAGCCGAGTCGAGCGAGAAGGGAAAGAGCGGCAAATCCTTCGGCTTCCACAGGATGATGGACACCCTCGGGGCAGTTGCGGGCCCGCTCGTTGCCATAGCCCTCATAGAGCTCCTCAAGGGTCTGCCAAAGGAAACCATGTACCGCTACATCTTCCTCCTCTCGGCCGCTCCGGGTCTTCTGTCTCTGCTCGTGATAGTCCTGTTCATCAGGGAGAAGGGGGGAGAGGTGAGGAAGAAAATCAGCGGGATTTCAACCCTGAGGAGCAGAGAACTGCAGCTCTTTTTGGCGGTCGTCGCGGTTGGTGCCCTCGGGAGGTACAGCTACGCCTTCACGCTCTGGAAGGCGGAGGAGCTCGGCTTTACTGTGGTGCAGGGCATAGCCTTCTACGCCCTCTTCAACCTCATCTATGCCCTCTCGGCTTATCCCCTCGGCGTCGTCTCTGACAGCTTTGGGAAGGAGCGGCTCATAACCATAGGCTTTCTCGTTGCCTCTCTGGCATCTCTGGCGTTCGCCTACGCCCACGACAGCTACACCCTCCTCTTGGCCTTCGTCCTCTACGGAGTTTACATAGCCATAGAGGACACCGTCCCAAGGGCCTACATGGCCGATATTGCAAAGGGCTACGAGAAGGGGACGGTTATAGGTGCCTACCACACGGTCTTCGGCGTTTTCGTCTTTCCGGCCTCGGTCATAGCGGGCTACCTCTGGCAGGCCCGCTCCTTAGAATGGGCCTTTCTCTACGCCGCCCTGATGAACCTCTTAGCTTTTGTCATGATGTTTTTAATTAGGCCTAAAAAGTGATAATTATCCAAAATTTACCCTCAAATCCGTCCATTTATTGTCAAAAAGACTAAAAAGGCTGGGAAGAAATAGGGCCGGTGGAGGCCTTGAGGATTCTCATCGTGGGAACCGGTGGAACAATAGCCAGCGCGATGACGGAGAGGGGATACAAGGCGGAGCTGGGCATCGATGAGATACTGACTCGGGCGGGGATTAAGAAGAGCGATGGCGTTAAAATAGACACCGAAGACATCCTGAACCTTGACAGCACACTCATCCAGCCCGAGGACTGGGTTACCATCGGGAAGGCCGTCTTCAGGGCCTTTGGGGAGTACGACGGCATCGTGATAACCCACGGGACAGATACCCTCGCCTACACCTCCTCCGCGCTGAGCTTCATGCTGAGGAACGTCCCAGTTCCGGTAGTTCTGACGGGCTCGATGCTCCCCATAACTGAGCCCGGAAGCGACGCCCCCAGAAACGTCAAAACGGCCCTCACCTTCGCGGTTAAAGGCTTCCCCGGAATCTACGTGGCATTCATGGACAAGATAATGCTCGGGACGCGCGCTTCCAAGGTTCACTCCCTCGGCCTGAACGCCTTCCAGAGCATCAACTACCCGGACGTTGCCTACGTCAAGGGGGACGAGGTTGTGGTGAGGCACAGACTGGCCCTGCCATCGGGGGAGCCATCCTTCGACCCTAAGATAGAGCCCAATGTTACCTACCTCCGCCTGACGCCGGGCCTCTCGCCGGAGACTTTTCTGAGGGTTGCCGAGGGGAGTAAAGGGATAGTCCTTGAGGGCTACGGTGCGGGAGGAATTCCATACCGCGGTAGGAACCTCCTCGGGGCCGTCTCAAAGGTCGCTGGAGAAAAGCCCGTCGTCATGACGACTCAGGCGCTGTACGGTGGCGTTGACCTGACGCGCTACGAGGTCGGCAGGAGGGCCCTTGAAGCCGGCGTAATCCCCGCTGGAGACATGACGAAGGAAGCAACACTCACCAAGCTCATGTACGCTTTAGGGCATACGAGGAGCGTTGAGGAGGTCAGGGAAATAATGGGGAAGAACCTCGCCTGCGAGATCTCAACCTGAGAGCCTTTCTATCTCCTCGTCCCCTAAGAGGAGGGGTCTTTTGGACTCCATGACGTAGCCTAACTCCCAGAGAACCTCCCCGCGGTTCATGAGATCGGCGTAGCGCCTCGCCTTCTCCTCGGCCTCCTCGATGCTTGAGGCCTCGACGATCCTCCTGACATACCACTTCCTGCTCCCAAAGCGCAGCTTGAACTCGGCCAGGAACATGATCACCACCACACCCTGTTCGGAACGGCCCTTAAAAATCCTTCCTCCACTAACGTTATTAAGCCATTGGGAGAGGGATTAACGGTGATGATATGGGCGTTGAGGAACACAGGGCGAAGGCCCCGAAGAAGTTTAAGTTTGCAGTCATAACCGTCAGCGACACCGCGAGCAGGGGGGAGAAGGAGGACAAGAGCGGCAAGTTCCTCGTCGGGGAGCTTGAG
>WAKU01000089.1 GCA_015523195.1 Thermococcus sp. | reverse complement strand
GAAGAAGGAATGCTGAGAGCAGGGAAACGCCCACCCTTAACAGTCCGGCGATTTTAAAGGCCTCAGGCCCGTAAGCGATACCGAAGGCCCACCAGGGGTCCCATTCGGCGATGAAAAGGTAGGCCAGAATAATCCCGGCGACGTTTCTCGTCTTCCTGTAAACGACTGGGTACAGAAGGACGAACAGGATGAGGTCGCCGAGTGGAGGCATCTTTCCCGCGTTGAAGAAGTAGCTGTCGTAAACGAAGAGAAAGAGCGGCGGAACAATCAGCCAGAGCCTTCCGCACGGATCTAAAACCTCAATTGGGAAGGTAACGAAAACGGAGAAGGTGTAAATGGCAAAGAGCAGGTAGGCGAGGAATATCAAGGCAACGGATGTTTGAACATGAAAGCCGTGAAAGCTCCCCGCTTGAAGCTGGAGGAGTGGACTCGGGAGCGAGAGGGCCGAGGCAAGTAAGAAACTCCTCCAGAGTCCATCCCCTCTGAAGCCGAATTCAGCCCTTATTCCCAGGGATTTTGATATGAGAAGGGCGAAGCCGATGGTCAGGACGAGGAGAACGCCTGCCCGGATGGAGAATTCAACCGTGTAGCTGTCAACGAAAAGCACCTTGAGGCCGTAGAGAGTAAAATATCCGAAGAGAAAAATCGAGAGAACCAGAAGAATTCTACCGGGGCAGGACTCAGCCCTTGGCAGGAACCTGCCCCTCGTCTCCATGAACTCCTCGTATTCTTTGCCCCAGTATTCTAAGAGTTCCCTCTCCTCCATTTCGGCGAGCCTCTCCCAGAGGGGAACCATGAGGAGCGAAGCAATCATTCCGGGAACGCTGGCAAAGAAGAGGGCAATCCCAAAGCCGAGGAACATGAAGGCCGAATAAAATGGATGCCTAACGAAGCGGTAGGGCCCATCCTTGAGGAGCTTTTCGAAGTCCTCAGGTCTGTCGTGCTTTTTGGGAAAGAGTGAGTGGACGTAGATAGCTATCCCGCCGGAGATGAGCACGATTGCCAAACCGGTAAAGCGCATAAGCTCTTCGGCCGTGCCCGTTATTGACGGATAGCGGACTAACGCGGAGATAACCGGAATCGTCGAGAAGACCAAGAAGACGAACCTCCTGAAGCGCCAGGAACCTTCCATAAGGGCTGTTAGCCCTTTGGAATATTTAAGGCTTAGCCCAAAGCCTTTTAAAATGGGTTGAAAAGCGCCAATCATGAGGCTTTTACTGACCACATCCAGGGGGATTGAGGACTTGGCCAGCGCCGAAGTTTGTTCCTTACTGGAGGAACTTGGAGTTCCGTTTCGAGTGGAGGAGAAACCGCTGGGAGTTGAGGGCAGGGTTTCAGTTGAGGTCGGCAAGGCCTTCTATATTGATGAGAAGGGCCAGAAGAGGGAGCTGAGTATTGCCACTTATCTCAACGAGCGCTCAAGGCTCCTACACAGGGTCATAGTCGAGATAGCGAGTGAACGCTTTGAGGGCATTGGTGAGGACGAGCCCGAAAAAGCGCTGAAGAAGATCGAGGATTTCGTCTCAGAGCTTCCAGTGGAGCGCTTTGTGAAGGTGAGCGAGAGCTTCGCCGTCAGGAGCTTTAGGAAGGGGGAGCATAAGATAACGAGCGTTGACGTGGCGAAAACCGTTGGAAAGGCAATATTCGAGCGTTTAGAGCGCTTTGGAAAGCCTAAGGTGAACCTCGACCATCCCTCTGTAATCTTCCGCGCGGAACTTATTGGTGAGACCTTTTTCATTGGAATAGACACGACCGGCGACTCATCCCTGCACAAGAGGCCGTGGCGCGTCTACGACCATCCGGCACACCTTAAGGCCAGCATAGCGAACGCGCTCATAGAACTGGCGAAACCCGATGGGGGTTCCTTCATTGACCCCTTCTGCGGAAGCGGAACGATTCCAATCGAGCTTGTCCTGAGGGGCTATTCTGGAAGGATAATCTGCCTTGAGAAGTACCGGAAACACCTCCGTGGGGCGGAGATGAACGCCGTCTCAGCTGGCGTTTATGACAGGGTAGAGTTCATCCTTGGGGATGCCACCAAACTGAGCGAATACGTTGATAGAGTGGACTTCGCGGTGAGTAATTTGCCCTACGGTCTCAAAATAGGGAGGAAGAGCATGATACCCCAACTTTACATGGACTTCTTCAGCGAACTTGCCAAAGTCCTTGAGAAACGCGGTGTCTTCATAACGACGGAGAAGAGGGCGATTGAGAAGGCCATAACCGAGAACGGCTTCAAAATCGTTCATCACCGCTTAATCGGGCACGGAGGGCTGATGGTTCATACGTACGTGATAGAATAAGGGGCTAAGAACGCAACTCGACAAAGTCGCTTAAATCCCACGCGAGAAAGCCCTTTTCCCCGAGCCTCCCCTTACCTTTGACTTTCCTCGCCATGAGACCATAGCTTTTCTCCCAGCCTTCCAATCCAATTAACTCACCCTTCCTCTCCATGTCGTTGAGCACTCCCCTCGCTTCCCTCTCGCTCAGGTCTTTCCACTTGACCTCCACGAGCAAAGCCCTCCTCTCCCGCTCGTTTAAAGCAACTATATCGATCTCTTCCCCTTTTCTCCACCATCTTCCGAGCTTCGTGAAGCGGAAGGGCAGTCTTTCAGCTTTGTTGAGTTCAATCAAAAACTGCCTCGCGACGTCTTCGAATACCCCGCCGAGATAGGCGTTGTACTCCTCAAGGAACTCCCCCCAGAAGCCGAGGCCCTCAAGCTCCACCTCGTCCCTGTACCTCTCCACGAAGCGGAAGTAAAAGTGCATGTAGTTGTCGGCTATTTTATAGCGGGTGTTCTTTGTCTTCGGAGGGGCAGTTATTGGTTTTTCCCTCCTCAAAAAGCCGAGCCTCTCAAGGACTTCGACGTACTTGAAGAGGTTCGAGCGGGGTATCCCTGTGAAGGTGCTTATCTCGTTGAAGCGCGTCCTTCCCTCGGCTATCGCCTTCAGGATGAGCTTGTAAACCCTCGGCTCCCTCAACTCGCTTGAAAGGAGAAAATCCCCCTCAGCGTAGAGGAAGCCCTGCTTGCTGAACGCGAGCCTCTTCACGTCTTCAAATCTGTTGAATAGGATTAGATAGGCAGGAATTCCACCCGTTATTCCATATATCCTAACCGCCTCCTCCAGGTCGACTCCAAGGAGCCGCCATGAGTTGAAGAAATCAAGGGGTTCGAGCCTTATCTGGCCGTCCCTCCTGCCGTAGAGCGGGCTTTTCTGGCCCAGGACGTGCTCCTCCATCATGCCAACGCTCGAACCGACGAGGATAAGGTGGAGCTTGGAAGCCCTCACAACCTCATCGACTACGTACTGAAACTCGCTGAGGATTCTTTTATCAGACTGGATGAGGTACGGAAACTCGTCTATCACCACCACGACCTTCCCTTTCTCGCTCAGGTACCTGAAAACGTCCGCAAAGCTTCGAAAAGAGTCCTGAGTAAGGTAAGGGCTTGGAAACTTCTTGAGCACTTCGTCGGAGAAGCCCCTAAGATTGTCGAGATACGTGCTGTTCCTGGAAAGGTAGTAGAGGGACGGCTTGTCCTTGATGAACTCCTTCACAAGACGGGTCTTTCCAACCCTTCTCCTGCCGTATATCGGAAGGAAGGAATTTTCCCTCTTCCAGAGTTCCTCCATGAAGGCCAGCTCGCTTTCACGGTCAACAAAAGTTATTGGCATGGTATAATACTTGGCCGATAACTATTTAAGGCTTTTGCCACAGACCATGAACTGAAAAACTTCGAAAGAAAGGGAGATTTCCTTGAGGTCCCCGTAGCTGTCTGCGAAGGCGCTCCAGGCCCTTCTGATGCCCTCTCTCCCTTAAGAGAGAAAAACGAAGGGCCATATCAGCGGCCTCTGATCTCGATGTCAAGAACCGCCTTCTCATTCCCTGGATTTTTGATTATCACCGTCCACTTGCCCTTTGGAAGCTGAACGACGGTGTCTACCTTCCTCATCTCCCCGAAATCCTTCAGGACGCCGCTGTCCCCGACTATTTTAACCTCAACAGGAACGTTCGAGCTTACCTTGACCGTAAGGTGCACCGGTCCGGTGAAGGAGTAGCTGAGGGATTTCCCCGGCGAAAGGCTCTTTCCCTTGGAGTAGACGAAGTTTCCGCCCTTGAGACAGCCGGCCGTGATGGCAATGGCCGCGATCAGGATGCTCAAAAACACCGTTAAACACCCCTTCATCGTACCACCAATAAACGTCAAGAGAAGAGAATTTAAAAAAGTTTTTTGTTAGCAGAGAATGGAGCCCTCCGCTAAAACCTCGAACTCCACCCTTCCGATGCCCTCTATCCAGGCCTCAACCCTATCGCCGTGCCTCAGCGGGCCGACTCCTGCGGGAGTTCCCGTCGCTATTATGTCGCCCGGTTCGAGGGTCATGACGGAGCTTACGTACTCAATCAGCTCGGGAACCTTAAAGATCATCTCGCTCGTTCTTCCGAGCTGTCTCAGCCCCCCGTTCACCTTAAGGCCGATTTCAAGGTCAGCGATGTTTAACTCGCGCCCGTCAGCTATCCTCGGCCCAACCGGTGCGAAGGTGTTGAAGCCCTTGGCGAGAGCCCATGGAAGGCCCTTTTCCCTCGCCTCGGCCTGAAGGTCTCTCGCGGTTATGTCGAGGAGTATTGTGTAGCCTAAAACATAGCCCATGGCCTTTTCCCTTGGAATCTTTTTGGCCCTCTTACCGATTATCACAGCGAGCTCGACCTCGTGATCAACGCGCTTGCTCATCCTTGGGAGGATTATCGGCTCTCCGGGGCCTATCAGTGCGCTCGGTGGTTTCAGGAAGAAAACCGGCCTTTCGGGGACGTCGCTCTCCATCTCCCTCGCGTGTTCGGCGTAGTTCTTAGCGAGGGCGATTATCTTGCTCGGCCTCAGCTCGTAAAAACTATCTCTGAAGGGAAGGCGAACCATCTCGACCACCCAAGCCCCTTGGTCCCATGTTGAGTTAAAACTTTTCCCTACGAAGGAAAAATGTAATAAAGCCGTTGCCCATTGGAGTATCGGTGGTGGGCATGAGAAAGGTGTTCGTGAAGGAGAACCCAGTTGGTGCTATGGTAATTGGAACCGTTTTCACACTGTTCTTCCTCTTTGTGGCCCTCTCCATCTTGGGTTCCATGTCCTCCTTTCTCCCCTCGGGTTTTACCCTGCTCTTTATTCTGATCCCGCTTCTCGTCCTCGCGGTTATCATCGTCGCCGGGTTCAGGATTTGGGGAGGGGGCAGGAAAGCATCGGCCCTTTTCAGGGAGGCCATTCTCTCAGAGACCTCCGTGGGTTTCCCCGAGGAGGTTAGCTACGATGTGGGAAGGGTGTTCCTTGAGGGTTACTGGACCTACGAACACACCACCACGAGCTCGGGAACGACCAGCAGCAGGAGGTACCGCACGAGGAGGAGCTTTCGGACGGAGGAAAAGGGTAGGGGCATGGAAGCCCCGCTTCCAATGGGGCCGTTTCGCGTTGAACTCCGCCAAGATGGCACTGGAACCATAGATGCACCGGCGCTGAGGATCAGGGGCGGCAGGTACGACGGCTCGCTCATCATCTCCCTGACAGATGAGGGGAAGGCTCTCGGTGAGGGACAGCTCGACCTGAGCAAGGGCAACGACATGGCCCAAGTGCGCTTTAGGGGTGAGGGTAAGTTCCTCCGCGGCAGCGTCTGGGCCGAGCTCTCAAAGGCGAGGAAGGTTAGGATTGAAATCGGCTCCGGCGGCCTCTGGAGAAAGGTTGCGGAGGGAAAGGGCTTTGACTTCAGCATCTCAACACTTCCCGAGGAGAAGACGGTGGTATTCACACACTACGAGACGGTTACACCGCGTTCAGTCCTCAAAAAGCTCTGGAGTGGGCCGGTCATAATGGGTCATGGAAGCTTTGAGCTGAAGGCTGTCTTAGATATCCCCCTCTCGAGGGACATTGTGGAGAAGGCCCAGTTCACCGTGAAGCTGGATGAAGAGAGAGTAAAAGGCGAAGGAGAGGGAACAGGAGAGGAGTGGGGAGTTTTCTAAACCCATTCAGCTATTTTCAGTTTCAAATACTCTCCACACCAAGAGCCTGCCTGCATACTTTCCAGCCAGCGGGCCATAGTCCTCGGGCTTAGTATATCTCTTCGATGCTCGAAGGAGTGAAAGTACGGTCTTGTAGCACTCGGATAGTTCCTCCCCTTCTTTTTTGTCCGCACTTTTTTCACCTTTTTTTGGATTCTTAAACTCAGAGATGCACTTTTCAAACCGGAATTCCAGCAGGATTTTCAGGTTATTTACTCCAAACCACCCTAGGCCAAACTCGGAAGCTAATTTATCAGCCATCCCGATGTTTCCCTCTCTCAGCAACCCGTCAACTAGGTAGGGAAGTAGCGACGTCTTAAGTTTCCGTTCCAGAACAAATCTAGCCGTTAACGCGTAGCCATTCCTTTTCATGTAAGCCTCGATAAAATAATTGATCAGATTTTGTTTAAGACGTTTGAGATCCGATAAGCCCAGACGGTACCTAAGAGAACGATCCTCAATAACTTCCGCGAGTGCATCGAGCAGTTTATCTTCTTCAATCAGGTCAAAGACCTCATCTGCGTTCTCATCCTCAAAAACAAGGGTAGTAATGAAGCCTTCCAGAGTATTATAAGGATCATACTCCCTCTCTGGGAGCCCCTTCAATGCTTTTTTGAATGTTTCAAGCGGGCTTACCCCAGCATCTTTCAGAAGCTTAACAAACTCAGGGGATTTTAAGTAGAATGCTACCCTATTTGGGTTCATCTTATTGATAGCCTCTTCTACAAGGCCCTTTGAGATTTCTAAGTATTCCTTTTTCTCGCTCAGAAGCTTTGTGATCATGATCTTATCTCCTGATAAATCCACAGTAATTCCTGACTCTAAAAGCCGGACTATGAGCTTTAAAACGGTTTCTGAAGGGATAACTGTATGCTTCTCACCCAAGGGTATGCGGAGAACCAGTTCCGTGTCTTCATATCCCCTACAGAGTATGTCCAAGTGCGCCACTTTCAGATCGGGAACACTACCAAAGGCCACTAATCGAAGTTTCTTGAAGTCAGCACCCGAATCATTCAACTCCTTAAAGCATTCGCTCAACTCTTCTCCCCAGCTACCCGGCAGAAATAACTTGTCAGAAGAGACCCCGGGAGCACATTTCTCGCTACAGATAACCCTTGTGAGACTCTCAAACTCTTTCCACCCCCTTTCAAAGTCCTTTCTCATAGCAGAGATTACCCTAAGACGGTGATAGCCAATCCCCGGAACCTCGTCATCGAACTTGAGATCTATTATGGTGTCCCAGAATCCAGCTTTTCCCAAGGTTTCCGCGATCATCCTACGCTTCAGTTCAAAACCCGGGCTGGCGTTTCTCCTCAAAGTTTCAAGCTCTTTTTTAGCGACCTCAAGTGCAGGGTTAAGGAGTTCTATGTCTCCCGTTTTTGAAGCGGCCAGAATCATCGACCTTGAAACCTCGAGCCTGTCTTCGGGGAGGAGATAGCGCCTCTTCAGGATCTCCTCGTAAAGAGATCTGACATCAATAAACCCTGCGGCAGTCTCGATTATCCTCAGTTCCATGGAAAGCGACTCCGCGGCCTTGGTAAGTTGCATAATGTACTCCTCCAGCGTCTCAGGATCGAGCTCTTTATCGGCTCGTTTAATGAACTCTCCGATCAGGCCAATAATCTTCTCATCATCGGGGCCATTATAGGAGAGTGCCGTTTTCATAACGTTCAACACCCTCCCCCATTTCCTCACGTGCATCTCGTTGCGAACTAAAGCCTCGAATATCTGGACGTTGGGGGTGGAGAATATCAACCCAACCAGATTCTCAACGTTTTCGAAGAGCTTCTCGTGTATCTCCTCCCTTCGGCGATTGCCCTGTCCAGTTTCGGGAATCATTTCAATTATTGAAGAGAGGACTTTTGAAATCTCATCCTCGTAAAGGTGGAAGGAATACTCACCCACCCAGCTCTGAGCCAGTTTTAAGTAGTATTTCGCCTTTTTCCAGTCTTTCTGGATCTCTTCTCTTGTCACCTCCAGAATGCCCCACAGAACACCACCCCTGACGTACTCGATGGGAATCCCGAAAGAATCGGCAATGGATTGAGAGTATCTTTCAAGTTTCATCAGGACATCGTAGTCAAGGGGTTCTGCGACACCCTCAAGCCTGGGGTTTCCCTCAAGCTCAAGTGCGACCTTAGCGAGGTAGAGGAGAAATTGCATTGTATCAGAGTTGCTTATGGATTTTTTACCGTGCTTGGCTTTTAAAGCATCTTTTATCTCCTCAAATGCTTCAAAAACATCATTTTTGAGCTTGAGTGTCCTCCAGGTATTTTCTTTTTTCGAGCTGATGTTCTCATTCTCACCCATCGCACCCACCATTCTAAAGTTTTGTTCTGGGGGAGTTAAATATGTTGTGACTCAAATATTTGATTATTAGCTCAAAAATACATATTAGTGACTAAACCCAATAGTATAACGACAACCACATGGAGGTGAGCCCAATGGGAAAGAAAGGCTCCAAGCCCATGACTTGGGACGCAGCAAGGAGGATACAGAGCGCCGTCGACAGCGGGAGGGCCGTCTCTGCCGACGAGGGGTTCAAAAGCAGGGCCATGAGCGCCGCCGCGAGGAACTCAAAGGGGGGCAAGAAATGACCCCCACCGCTTTTTCTTTTTCAGGGATTCCACTTGCGGTCAACTGGCACATGCTGGATGCCTGCAACTACAGGTGCAAGTTCTGCTTCGCCAAGTTCAACAACCTAAAGGGCATCTGCCACGACATCCAGAAATCCAGAACGGTACTCCTCAAACTGAAAGAGGGAGGGGCGAAAAGGATAAACTTCACCGGTGGTGAGCCACTGCTCTGCCCTACCCTTGGGGAGCTGATAAAGTATGCCAAGGAACTCGGAATGGCAACATCAATCGTCACGAACGGCTATTTCCTCACAGAGAATCCCGGAAAGGAGCTCCTCAAAGAGTATGGGGAGTACATAGACTGGATCGGAATGAGCCTCGACAGCGGGAATCCGGAGGTTGAGCTGATCCTTGGAAGGGCACACTTAGGCCGGGACGGAGACCACGTGAAAAGGGTCAGAGCGGCCGTGAGGCTAATAAGAAAGGTCGCCCCGAAAATCCGGATCAAGATAAACACGGTGGTCATAGGGCTCAACTGGAAGGAAGACATGCACTGGATAATAGAAGAACTGGCACCGGAGAGGTGGAAGGTCTTTCAGCTGAAAATCGTTCCTGGAGTCAATGAAGGCTCAACGAGTCTGGCTATTACGGAGGAGCAGTTCAGGGAGTTCGTGAACAGGCACTCGGATCTCAACCCAGTAGCGGAAGATAACGACCTGATGACGCATTCCTACCTCATGATGGACCCCTTGGGGCGGTTCTACGATGAGGAGACCCAACTACTCAACTGGAGAAATTCCCTCGTTGAGGCAACCTTTGAGGAAGCACTCCGGGGATTAAAGTTCAATCCCCTCAAGTTCGTACAGAGGGGTGGTATATACGACTGGGGTGGTGTGGAGTGAGATTCAAACCAAACGTCACCCACGTGATATTCTTAGACTTGGAGTACTACGTTCCAAAGGAGCACAGGAACCGACCGGGGCTAAAGGCGAACCCATACCTCGACGGGAGTTTTCTTATCGGAGGGGTCTTCCAGAGGTACTTCCCCATAGAGGACAGACCCGAGAAAAAGGAGGAGTTCTGGATCTGGGAGCAGGACGGGGAGAGCATAGGAGAAAAGGAAAAGGCATTGCTCAGGAAGATTTGCTACTATTTCCGCGAAAGCTGGACGAGGTGGGAGGTGCTTGGCAACGACTCCCGCCTCACGGAACCAATAGTGGCAGGGTTCGGGATAGCTCGCTTCGACGTTCCGGTGCTCTTCTCAAGGAGCTTGAAACACGAAATAGCCGATCCTACCAAGCTCTACGACACATACTTTAAGCTAAGACCCTTTGACCTAAGCGTCGCGGCGGCAACAATAGTCCCTGAGACAAAATATCCAAAGGTACTCGCGCCAGTCTCGCAGAACTGGGCGGTAAAGCACCTGATTGGAAACGGAGAAAGAAAACCAAGCGGAACCACGGTCTGGGAACTGTACGACCAAGGGAACTATGAGAAAATTGCAGAAAGAACCAGGGCAGAAGTCGAGATTGCGAAAAGGGTGTACAGCAAACTCCTTAAAATGCGAAACAATACAATAAACACAAGGGGAAAAGGTAACAGGCAGTCTTAGCTCCTTTCTATTTAACTGGAGTACCTCGGGGGAGAGCCCAAGCCAGAGGAGAGAACAGTGATGTTGTTTCCACAAGCTACAAAAAACTATAATTCTCTCACTCGTCAGAGAACTCTGGAGAGTTTAACCCTTCTCAACCACGGAACCTCAGGAGTAGAAAAGGAAAGGGATTAGTTAACGAAAATCAATATCCCGCTAACCGTGGTCTGAACCCTGGGGTTCAGGATGGGGTCGCCGGGGTCAACGACTATCCTAACTGGCCGCTTATCCAAAACGAAGCTCACCTCACCGAGTCCGTTCCTGACCCACGCCGTCTTCTTTCCAATGACCGTTCCGCTGGAGTCGTAGACCGCGACCTCTACGGGCATCGTGAAGTTCGAGGAGTCAACGAGCCTGAATGTCAGCCGGTGTGTGGAGCCGTTTTCGAGCTTCAAATCCTTCAAATCCTGGACGTTGTAGCTGGGAACGAGGTTGGTCTTGAACCACTCGTCAAAGAACCAGCCTAACTTCTGGCCGCTCACGTTCTCAAAAATTCTCTGCAATGTTCCGGTGTCCAAACTGTTAACCCCGGCCCTGCGGCTGTACTTCCCGAATATCACCCGGTAAGCCTTGACCATGCTCTCGTTCCCGATGACCGCTGAAAGGGAGCGGAGGACGAAGAAACCCCTGCCGAAGACTATGTTTTCGGATTCGTTCCTTGAGATCGCCTGAGCCAGCGTCAGATTGGACTTATAACTGAGGGCGTAGGAACCCATGGATTTAACGAATTCTTCGGCGTACTGCGGGTTACTTCCCCTCATGCTGACGAAGATGGGCCACATGCCTAAGAAGTTCGCAAGCGACGGAGACAACGAACCGTTCGACCACAGGAGCCAGTCCTTGTACAGGACGTAGAACACTGAAGCGGAATCCGGGTAACGCTTGAGGTAAACGGCGTTCTTGGTGAGTGAGACATAAGAATTGACCAGGTAAGGGTGCTGTACATACCACACGCTCCCCTTTGTATCGTAGCCGGTGTATTCCGCGAAGGTGTGGAGTCCTATCCGGGTAACGTTGACGAGCTTCTTGTAAGTATCATCGGAGTACCAGTTTCCGAGGAAGACCATCGTAACGTTGAAGCCCCCCACAGAAACGTTCTTGGCTACAAGATTGGGATAAATGTAAGCGTACCTAAGGCCCTCCCAATCATTAAAGCTCTCCAAGGTTCCAGTGCCCGAGAGGATGCTGTACGCGGGGATAACGAGCTTTTCACCGGAGAGCTCGTAGTTCAGGTTAAGACTGGAGTCCTGCACCACTGGGACGGCGCCAAGAAGCACTGGAACGTCAAAGGACCACTCGGGGTTATACAGGGAGGTGTATTCCCGGTAATTAAACCTTGAAATCAGGGTTAGGTTGAAACTCGACTCGTTTACCGGAATTCTGTAGAGGATTAGCCAGCCGGAGTGGGGATAGCCGAAGTGACCGCTGTAAATCTTAGGATATGCGTAGACCTCGACGGGGGGTGAGGTTAGGTCAACGACCTTTCCGTTCACGATGACCGTGATGTTTATAACGGAGGGCTTTTCGTTGGGCACCTCCTCTAAAACCTCGGCGGCCTTTGCCTTGCCGTTTCTCACAACACCCGTGAAGTTTACGGTAACGATGCCATTTGAGTACGTGAGATAGACGCCCCCTGTGTACACCCCCATCTCCTTCCAGTGAAGATTTGGATTTACGTCCCTGAGGGTAGCTCCTTTGATCACCTTCGCGTTCTTGTATTCCCATGGGGGCACTGAGTTTAAGGTAGTTGAATTTTGAACCTGGGACGCTGTGGCGCTCTGTGAAGTCCCTGAGGGCGTACCCTTTGATGGTGTGGTGGTTTTCCCGCCGATACAGCCAGAAACTAAAACAAGAAGTACTATAACCACAGCCAAGAGTGGCCTGAAACTCACATTTACCACCGAGTAAAAGTTGGGAAGAGTGTATATAAAGGTTACTCCTTCAAAGCCTCAGGAACCGCCTTGTCCCACTGCTCCCTCGCGAGTTCGCCGGTGTACTTGAACTTCTCGACCTTCTTCTCGGCCTCTTTGCGCTTCTTCTGGTGCTCCCTGAGGAACTTCTGAACCCTTTCAATCAGCTCGCGCTTGCACTGCCCGCAGAGCAGCTCTCCGCTCTTGCACGCGCGGTAGCGTTCCATCAGTTTTTCGTCGTCAGGCTCAAAGAATATCTCGAACCACTTGAATACAACGCACTTCTCAGGCTGGCCGCCTTTTTCCCTCTGCTCCTTAGCGGTGGCCCTCCCCCCAGTTAAGGCGAACTTCCATACCTTCCTTCCGGCTTCCTCCGGGTCGCCGGTGAGATAGACGGCAGTTTCGGGCTTTGATGCACTCATCTTGCCCTCAAGGCCCGTGAGCGGCGGGACGAACTTCGAGTGAAGGGCAGCGGTCTTGTAGTAGCCTAAGCTTTCTGCGAAGTCCCTCTGAAGGCGCCAGTAGGGATCCTGGTCAATTGCAGCTGGAATTAAACAGCGCCTCTTCTCGAAAAAGGTGGGAGCGGCCTGTATCGCTGGGTAGAAAATCATCCCGATCTTGCTCTGCTCGTTGAAGCCGAAAACAGCTTTGGCCATCGAGAAGTTTATCTTCTTAGCTATCGGTAGGGCCATCTCGTATATCTTCGTGAACTCGCTGTTCTGGAAGATGAAGGTCTTATCTGGGTCGAAGCCAACAGCTATTATATCAAGGATGTTCTGATACGCCCAGTACTTTGTATCCTCAAAGCTCAGCTTCTCCTTGAAGAGGAACTTCTCGTCGTCGGTTATCTGGATGTATAGATTAACCCCGAACTTCTCCTGGAGCCACTTGGTGGCGAAGAAGGGGATGATGTGGCCGATGTGCATTGGCCCGCTCGGGCCCCTTCCCGTGTAGAGGAAAAAGCCCCTGCCACTCTCGTAGTCGGCAAGGATTTTGTCATAGTCCCTGTGGGAGAAGAAAAAGCGCCTCCTGAAGAATATCGGGAGCTCGCTTTTAGTCAGCCTTGCCGTCCCCTCAAGGAGGTCGTCTGTGAGCGGGCTCGTCCCAAACTGCTCTATGAGCTTGTCGTAGTCGACCATACCCTCTACATCCCATGGCGTAACTTTAAACTCGTCCATTTGAGGCACCTCCAGTGGAAACGAAACTCCTAACTAAGGCGGTCGAGAAGAGGGGCTCAGGAGCGCCAAAAGCGACCACCCTGCATGGAGGGGAAGAAGGAAGTGGAGGATTTAAAGTTTTTGCCTTCTTCAGTTCGGGGCAAGGGATAAAAGGCCTCCGGGGAAGGAAAGGCCATGCCGGGCAGAGAATCGGAGGGGACGCTGACAGCTTTCATAGTTCTCCTGCTCCTAAGCCTTGAGCCCGTGGTTATAAAGGCCAATCCTGTCAATCCCTTCGCCTTCGCTTCAACCGCTTCCCTCTTCGCCTCCTGTTTACTCTGGAAGGCAATGTTCGCAACGGGAAAAGCGAACGAAATCAGGGAAAAGCCCGGTGAGCTGGGGAAGACTTTTCTCACCGGGCTCTTCGCCACTGCCGTGGCATATTCCCTCTTCACCTATGGAACGAGGCTCAGCACGGCCATAAACTCCGCGATACTGACCCGTTTTGAGGTCTTCTACTCCTTCCTCATCGGGTGGCTCTTCCTGAGAGAGCGGATAACCGCCAAAGGTGCTTTCTCCGCTCTCGCCCTCGTCTTCGGCGTCTTTCTCGTCGTCACCGGCGGAAGGGGAATAACCGTCAGGGAGGGCGACCTCCTGCTCCTCCTAACCCCACTCTTCTGGCAGATTGGCCACGCTATAGCCAAGAGGACAGATTATTCACCGCTGACGATAGCAACCCTTAGGAACACCTTTGGCGGTCTTTTGCTCCTCATCCCGGTAGTTAAGACGGGCTTTGCCTTCACGCCCTTAGCTTTAGCGGAAGGCGCCATAATAGCCCTGACCCAGTCCCTCTGGTATCACTCGATAGCGAGGATAAACCTCTCAAAAGCAACTGCGATTTTAACTCCCTCCCCGGTTCTCTCAGTTGTAGTCTCGATGGCCATCCTCGGTGAGAAGGCCACCGTCTACCATGTAGCGGGCCTCACCCTCATAATAGTCGGAACCCTTTTGGTGGCCTTTGAGAAGAGCGAGAGGAGGTGATGGCATGAAGTTAGTAATCCTTGGCTCGGGCTCCTACAGCGGGACGCCGAAACCGCTCTGCAGCTGCGAGAACTGCTCAAGGGCGAGGATTAACCCCCTCCTCAGAAGGACGAGGTTCTCGCTCTATTTCGAGAAAACGCTCGTTGACCCGAGTCCCGACCTACATTATCACCTTGAGAGGCTCAACGGGAAGGTTGAGAGGGTCTTCATAACCCACGCCCACTTCGACCACATAGCGGGCTTCCCCGAGCTTCAGGTTTTCAGTGAGCTCGATGTCTATTCCCACAATCAGGCGGTTGAGACGGCAAAACACCTCGCTTCGCTCTTCCTCGGCGGTGCTTCGCCTGAGAGAAGGGCCTGGAGATACCACGAGATTCCCTTCAACGAGTGGGTCGAGCTAAAGAATATGTCCGTCTTCCACTTTAGAACGGTTCACCAGCCCATAGAGAACGCCGGTGGATTTGTTTTCGACGTTAAGGGGAAGAGGATAGCGGTGACCGGCGACACCGGGCCGGAAATACTGGATGACAAAGAGGCAATTAGGGCAATGGAAGGGGCTGAGTTGCTCATAGCCGAGATGACCCACAGGGAGGCGATACCAAGGGCCCACCTCGGGGTTAAGGAGGCTATAGAGCTGGCGAAGAAAGTAGGGGCCGGCTACACTGTCTTCGCCCACATAAGCCACAGCAACCACACCCACGAGGTTTTAGAAAAGAGAATAAGGGAGGCAGGAGTGATTGGGGAGGTCGCGAGGGACTTCACGTGGGTTGAGGTTTGATGATGGGGGCAGGGATTCAAGGTCATGGAGGAGATAGAAAAGCCGAAATTCTTAAAACTATAATCGCGTTTATATAATCATGCTTAGAAAATTTGTCAACAGGCTGGAAGAGGTCGGCATCCTCGAAAAGCTCTGGGATCGGGAGGGTTTAACCCTGGTTCTTGTGTACGGGAGGAGAAGGGTCGGAAAGACCAGGCTACTTGAGGAGTTTTCTAAGGACAAAGGGAGGATATTCGTAATATTCGAGGACAAACCAAGGGGGTACAACTTCAAGCTCCTCTCAAAGAAAGTGTCCGACTTCTTGGGGTTTAACGTCGAGATTCAGGATTTCCCTTCCCTCTTCGCCCTTCTGAAGAGGACTACCAGAGGAAGGGTGCTTCTAATTCTGGACGAGTTCTCGTATCTTAATCAAAAGAAGCCGGAATTCTGAGCGAGCTTTCCAGGGCAGTTGAGGAGAACAGAGATTTGAACGCACTCATGATTGTCTCGGGTTCGTACGTTTCCCTCATTTGAGAGGGAGTTCTTCAGCTATGCGAGTCCCATCTACGGGAGAAGCGACGCGAACATCTAGGTAGCCCCCCTTCAGTTCAAGCACATGGTGGAGTGGTTCGGCTCAGGAAAGACTGAGGATCTGGTGAAAATCTACTCGGTAACAAATGGAACCCCCAAATACCTTGAGTTTTTCAGTGGGGAGAACGTCGAGGAGGAGATAAAGGCAAACTTCTTCAACTCCTCCGCCTTCCTCTTCAGGGAAGCTAAGGCCCTGCTGAGCGAGGAACTGAGGGAGCTCTCCACTTATCTCGCGATCCTTGAGGCGATAGCGAGGGGGAACACGAGGGTCACCCAGATAGCGAACTTCTCCTACATGAAGGAGAACCATGTGGTTCCCTACCTCAGGGTTCTTGGCGAGCTCGGCATAGTCAGAAAGGTCACTCCCCTCTTCGGGAAGAGGGGGATTTACGAGATAGCGGACAACTACTTCCTCTTCTGGTCAAGATTCGTGAACCCCTACTACGAGGAAATCGAGGGGAACTTCGTGGGCGCCGCCATCGACGACTTCGAGAGAAACTTCAACACTTTCCTCGGAAAGCCCTTCGAGGGAATAGCGAGGGAGTTCCTGAAGGAGGCCAATCAAAAGAACCTTTTGCCCTTCCACTTCACCAGAATTGGAAGGTGGTGGCACAAGGGCGAGGAGATTGAGATCGTTGCTCTGAACGAGAGGGAAAAGAGGGCCCTTTTCGTTGAGGTGAAGTGGAGGGAGCTGAGTGAGAAAGATGCAAAAAGGATTCTAAGCCGTCTCAGGAAAAAGGCCGAACTTATAGGCCTCAAGGACTACGAAAAGCACTTCGGGATAGTTGCGAAGAGTATAGAAGGAAAGGAGAACCTTGGGCCGGCTTTCGATTTGAGGGATTTTGAAAGAGTGT
>WAKU01000088.1 GCA_015523195.1 Thermococcus sp. | reverse complement strand
TTGTACGCGTATCCGGACGCCCTAACGAAGCCGGTCCTCAGCTTCATGGGTACCACCAAAAGTTTATTCAACTCCATACCATAAATGCTTATTGGTGGCTTAGGATGAACATACTGATATTCGGACCCCCGGGTTCGGGCAAGAGCACGCACTCCCGCAGAATAGTTGAGGACTACGGCATGACCTACGTTTCCTCAGGCGACATCATCAGGTATGAGATCGAGAGGGGGAGCTCCCTCGGCAGGGAGATGGACGAGTACCTGAGCAGGGGCGACCTGATCCCAGATACAATAGTCAACACCCTCATAATATCCCGCCTGAGGAGGCAGCGCAACAACTTCATCCTCGACGGCTACCCGAGGACGCCCGAACAGGTAATAGCCCTTGAGAACTACCTCTACGACCACGGGATAAGGCTCGACCTCGCGATGGAGATATTCATAGACGAGGAAACGAGCGTGGAGAGAATCTCGGGCAGGAGGATATGCCCGAACTGCGGCGCAATATACCACATCAAGTACAGGCCACCAAAGGTTCCTGGGATATGCGACGTATGCGGCTCAAAGCTCATCCAGAGGGAAGACGACAGGGAAGAGGTCGTCAGAAAGAGGTACAGGATCTACATAAGGAACATGGGGCCGATAATAAAGTTCTACAAGGCCAAGGGGCTCTACGTCAGGATCGATGGGGATGGCTCCATAGCGGAGGTATGGAAGAGGATACAGCCGCTCTTAGACTACATACACGCGAGGGAGGAAAAGAGGAAGGAGCACGAGTGAGGCGGAGCCCTTGAAGGGGGTCAAACTCATAAGCCGGGAGGAGGCAGTGAAGCGCGCGGAGCACATAGCGGAGGAGTACGGAGCCATTTACGGCCTGAAGTTCAGGATCGAGAGGAGGTTCGTGCCCCTTGAGAGGGTCGTCCCCACCCAGGCAGAGCTGAGCGAGGAAAAGCTGCTCGTTGTCCTCCAGGAGATTAAACACGGCTACGACGCACCTCTAATAGTCATCCCCTACGGCGGCTCCTACTACCTCTTAGACGGCCACCACAGGGCCTTCGCCCTCAGGAAGCTCGGCTTTAGGGAGGCCGAGGCTCTGGTTCTTGTTCCAGATGCCCCCCTCGTCCCGGGGGTCGTCAGAACCGCGCGGAAAATGGGGATTGAAAAACTGGAGAACATGAAAATCAGGAGGGACTGATCAGCCCTCCCACACAACGTATTCCTTCTCGGTTATGAAGACTGGTTCAAGCCTCTTCCTGGCAACGTCGAAGTTGCTGCCGTACTTGGCGCGCAGTTTCTGGATGAAGGAGGCGAAGAGGTCGGAGGGGACGCTCACGTGCGCGCTGATCTCGTTGTCCCCGGCCGAGACGCTCAGAGTCTTGAGCGGGATGTAGGCAACAACGTCCTGGTGGGGCTCAAGGTAGAAGTCGTCCTTGTATATGTCCTTCCCGTTCGGCGTGAGGTAGTAGGTCACCATAGCCCTCATGGCCAGAGTGACCTTACCGTAGCCCCTCCTGAAAGCCGCTTTGAGCTGAATTTCCCCGCTCCTGCCGGGGGCAATTGGGAAGCTCGGGTTCACCTCCCTCCCGTTCACCTTAACGGGCCCGTCAAGAACCCCTACCGGGCCCTTCTGGAGGATGTACATGCGGTAGCTGGTGGCGTTGGGAACGTCAAAGCTGACCAGAACGGGCCTTTCGTGGAGGTGGTTGATGTAGAGGTTCTTGGCGAGCACCTCCCTCTCAACGACCTTGCTGCCGTTGTAGGCCTCGAAGACCAGGGTTCCGTTGGTAACGTCCCTCCCGAAGGCCGAGATGTAGACCCTGAAGGTGTGGTTTCCGAGCGGGAGCTTCCGGGCCGGAGAGAGGGTCGAGTAGATCATCTTCCACGTGCCGTTCTGAACCGTTCCGTTGGTTAACTCGTCTATCCTGTAAACCCCGAAGGGCCTGAAGCGGTAGACGTTAACGTCGCCCTCCGCCTTCACGAGCTTGAAGTTGGCCCTGAGCATCATGGACTCCGTGATGTTGAGCGGGTTGATGTAGTTGAAGGCGAGCTGGACGAAGTTGCTGAAGGCTATCTTGTCGTAGGCTAAGATGCCGAAGCTCTGGGAGAAGACGTAGAGCACGTAGTTTATGTTCGGGTTCTTGTTCCTGTAAACGGAGCCCCGGGCGAGGTTGATGACGGTCTCGGGAATGTAGGTTAGAACCCCCCGAGTCGTCCTGACCTTAACGTAGAAGGACCTCGTGGTGTTGTCAAAGCCCATCACCGCCCCGTACTGGGCGCTCACTGGCATAAACATGGGGGTCTTCTTGTACTCACCGTAGGTTATGGCGCCGCCGAGGTAGCTTATGGCGTTGAACTTGTATATGTCGCTCTGCCAGGTTATTAGGTAGTTCAGACCCCAAGCCTCGAAATCAACCTCGCTCCTGCTCCCACTGTGCGAGAAGAACTTTGCAAGGACGTACCTTCTGTCGTAGGCGTGGCCGCCGTCCGTGGAAGCGCGTCTGTGCGATAGGAGGCTCGACTCTATCCAGTAGCCGTAGTCCCACCAGCTGGTCGCGCTGTCTAATGGATTGGTGCTGTTCCTCATCCAGAGGAGGGCGTCCTGCCAGGAGCCCGGAACGGCTTCATGGGCGGCCTGAGAGGTTGCGAGGCGCCCCATGTCCCTGGCGCCTATGACGGGGAGGGGGATGAAGAGGAGTATTAAAACGATGGCGTACATTGCCTTGGTGCCTACGGTGTCGTTGAGCTTCTCGATGGCCACCATGAGCTCCCCGATGAAGAGGCCGGCGAGCAGAAGCACTGCCCCCGAAGCTTGGAAGCTGAACCTGACCGCAGTCCAGAGGAAGTAGGTTGCGGCGCTGTAGTAGACCGCCAAGAACATCTCCTTGTAACCGGTTACATCGCCCTTCCTGTACTTCCAGAGCATTCTAAACAGCAGCACCGCAAACCCGAGGACTGAGAGTATGTAGAGCATCCCGTCCTGGCCGGCCCCGGTTCTCCCGTAGTGTATGCTGAAGACGTTCTTCACGTAGCCCCAGTTCGGCCTGGCGAGCTCGGCCACCGTCTGGTAGAGGGGGTTGGACTGGTAGGCGCCGGCGAGGAACTTCCAGAGATCCCTGCCGAAGTAGGCGTAGGCACCGATAAAGGCAGCTATACCAATGCCAACAACTGTACCGAGTCTGTGAACCTTGTCCGAGTAGTTGAGGCCGACGCGCTGGCCGAAGAGCATTACGAGGTTTAGGATGAGGGCAGCGAAGTAGGCCTCAAGTGAGAACACCAAGAAGGATCTGTAGCCCACGAGCGACACCCTCGTCAGTGCGAGCCCGCCGAGGAGCACCACGAGCATGGCGGAGTACAGTTCGATGGTGAACCTCCTGAGCTCCCCGATCCTGCCGAAGGTGAAGAGGACTATGGAGTGCAGCGGCATGAAGAGCAGGAGTATCCCGAGACCGAACTCGCTCCCCTGCCAGCTCATCATGAACAGCCAGCTGAGAACCACGAAGAGGGAGCCCCATACGAGCTTCACCGTCAGCTTCTTCACGTTCCTGAAGTTTGACTCCGCGTCCAGGTAGTAGGCCATTGAAAGGATCGCGAACACGAAGAACATCAGGAAGGGGGCCTCACCCCTGGCGTTTCCGGAGTAGGTTTTGCTGTAGTTTGCGTAGGAGAAGGCTAAGAAGGCGGCCGCCCAAAAGCCAGTCCAGTCGGAGTGGAGCTTCCTGCCGAGAAGGTAGATGCCGATTATCGTGAGCGCCCCGAGGAGGGGGGTCCATATCTTGAAGAAGTGCAGCTCGGAGTAGCCCAAGGGAGCGAAGAGGATGTTGTAGACCTTGGCAGGGATGGCGTAAAGGCCGAGCGAGCCACCGACGTTCACGCCCGCTGGGGGATTGGCGTAGGGGAAGTAGGTGGGCACGCCGTGCCTGACGGCCTGCCTGAACATCTCGAAGTGGAAGAAGGTGTCCGGGTCTATGAAGTACTTGAGCCTCGCGCTCTTCACCCTGATGAGGTAGCCGTAGTAGGCCAGTATGAGCACCAAGACGGCGATGCCGTATGTCTTTATCCTCTGGTAATATTTTGAGAGCTTTTTCAGGCTTTCAGGCTGTTCCTTACGGCTCTTTCTCTCCCGAACTTTTCTTTCCTTCCTCTTTCTATCGCTCTTTTTGACCATACAGACCACCTCTATTCAACGGTAACCGACTTCGCAAGGTTCCTCGGCTTATCGGGGTCGTTGCCCCTCAGAACCGAGAGGTGATATGCGAGGAGCTGGAGGGGGACAACGTAAACTATGGGGCTCAGGAGCTCATCCACGTCGGGGGTTTGTATGAATACGTCGGCCACCTTCGAGAGCTCCCCCCTGTTGGAGAGGCCTATTATCATGGCCCCCCTGGCCTTTGACTCCTCTATGTTGCTCACCATCTTATCGAACAGCCTCCCGTCCGGGGCTATGGCAACGACCGGGACCCCGTCCTCCAAGAGCGCGAGGGGGCCGTGCTTGAGCTCTCCAGCGCTCAGACCCTCGGCGTGGATGTAGCTTATCTCCTTAAGCTTCAGAGCCCCTTCGAGGGCAGTGGGGACGCCTATACCCCTACCGATGTAGAAGAAGTCCCTCTTATCCTTCAACTCCTCAGCGAGCTCCGCGAGTGAACCGTCGAGTTCAAGGACTTTCTCAACGAACTCCGGAACGGAAAGGAGGGCCCTTCTAAGGCTCTCAAGTCTCTCCAAGGGCACGGTGCCGAGGACGGCCGCCGTCTCAATGGCCAGCATTGTCAGGACGGTGAGCTGGGTTGTGTAGGTCTTTGTGGCGGCAACGCCTATCTCGGGGCCCGCGTGGGTATAGATCGTTAGATCAGCTATCCTCGTGGCCATGCTCCCGACCACGTTGACTATAGCGAGAACCTTGGCCCCCCTTCTCTTCGCGAGCTTCATTGCCGCCAGCGTGTCGGCGGTCTCACCGCTCTGGGTTATGGCTATCAGGAGGGTGTTCTCGTCTATGAGGTCTTCGAACTCGTACCTGAACTCACTGGCCTCCTCCACTATGGGGATCTTTTTGGCGAGCTTCTGGAACAGGTACTTGCCGGCGATGGCGGCGTGGTATGAAGTCCCCATGGCAACGAATATCACCCGGTCGTAGTTCGCTATCTCCCTCGCCACGCGACCTATCGTCTCCCTGTTGCCGTGGATGGCATCCCTGATGGCCCTCGGCTGCTCGTATATCTCCTTGAGCATGAAGTGGGGGAAGCCAGCCTTCTCGGCCATATCGAGGGTCCAGGATATCTCATGGACTTCCTTCTCAACGGGCTCCCCCGTGTCGAGCCTCTTAACCACCCATGAGTCCTTTGTAACGACGGCGTATTCCCCGTCGTCGAGGAAGACAACCTTGTTGGTGTACTCCAAGAAGGCCGGTACATCGCTCGCCGCGAACATCTCGCCGTTTCCTATCCCGAGGACGAGCGGGCTCTCGTTTCTGACGAAGTACAGTCTATCAGGCTCATCGGCGTACACGATGGCGAGGGCAAAGGAGCCCTTGAGCTTCTTGAGGGCCCTCCTCATGGCCCCCTCGAAGTCATCTGAGGACTTGAGCTCTTCCTCTATGAGGTGGGCTATCGCCTCAGTGTCGGTGTCGCTTCTGAAGACGTGACCCTTCCGCGAGAGCTCCTCCCTCAGCTCGGCGAAGTTCTCGATGATGCCGTTGTGAACGAGAACTATCCTCCCCGTGCAGTCGGTGTGGGGATGGGCGTTCGTATCGTTGGGAACCCCGTGGGTGGCCCACCTCGTGTGCCCGATTCCCCTGGTTCCCTTCATATCGAGGAAGCGGAGCCTCTTGGCGAGGTCATCTATCCTCCCGGCGCCCTTTCTGATGTCGAGGGAGCTCCCATCGCCAGTTACAACGCCGGCCGAGTCGTAGCCCCTGTACTCAAGCCTCTTGAGACCCTTAACTATAACCTCACATGCCTTCCTGTCACCGATGTAGCCTATGATACCGCACAAATCCAACACCCCTCCCTGCGCTGGCCCTACATAAACATGGGACATTAAAAGGATTTCTGAAGCCTTCTCGTACCGGCCGCCAAGACGGGCAGGAAGAGCATAAGCCCGGGCCCGCATATACCGTGCCCTCCCTTCTTCGTGGAGGATGAGGAGGAAGCTGTACCGCTGGAAGTGCGTGAGCTGGTGGATGAATGGCTGGAAGTTGATGTCATTGGACTCATAGAGCTGGTCGTCGTGTGCCCACCGCTGGTTGAGGTCGTGGAGCTCGTGCTGCTCTGGATCCTGCTGAGCCGAACACTCAGCTCCTTCGTCTGATGGTTACCCAAAGTCACGTACGTTGAATAACCGACGTAGCCCTCCTTAGAGAGCTCAACCCGGTACATCCCGGGGGAGACGTTGAGGGTCAGCGGGGTTTTCCCCATGTAGGTGCCGTTGACGTAGACTGAGGCATCTGAGGGATCGGAGTTTATCCTGAGAACCGACCACTTGACCTCCGGGACCTTCTGGAGGGTCGCACTGACCAAGCTGAGGGCGCCGCTTTCCAGTTCTACATCCTCTTCATAGGGAAAGTAGCCGGATCTCTCAACCTTCAGTGAGTGCCTCCCCGGGGAAAGCTTCAGTGTCAGCTTCCCGCTGACGGTGCCTCGGAAGACGCCGTCCACGTAAACTGCCGCCGGTACGTTAGCCTTAACCTCAAGAACCCCCGGGAGGGTCTCGGGAACTGCAACAACGCCGAGCTTCTTAACCGAGGGGGTTGCTATCACAGATCTCAGTTTAGCCGGGGACGCGCTAACGTTCCAGGAGAGCCAGCGGACGGGCACCTTCTTCGGAGGCGCTCCACCGATGGCCCCGTTGTAGGGAAGTTCCCCAGAGGATCCGGGGGAGAGCCCGGTCAGGAAGCCATCCCAGTCCCCTCCGCCCAGGAGCCTTATCCCGCCTCCCAGAGCTATGTAACCCTGGGCATAGGACACTGCCGAGGCCAACGCGGTTCCAGGAACTGGGTACTCGTCCATTTCCCCTGCACCGGCCATTCCAAGGAGGATTCTCTGACTGGAGTTTGAGAGGGCCAGGAACAGACCCCCGGGGGCTGAAGTTACGGCCCCGCTCTTCACAGGCCAGCCCTTATCGAGCTCCATAACTTCAACGATGCCGTTCTCCGAGGGGAAGCAGAGAACGGCCTTCCCGCCTGCATCGCCGAGGACTGCATCAGGGCTCACTCCAAACAGGAGCGTCAAGTTGAGGCCGGTGTAGACGGAGGGGTTCTTGAGGCTCCCGTCGCCCCCGATGTTCATCGTTACAAGCCCGCCGGAGACCGTTGATGCTGCCACGAAGACGTCCTCCCTGACGGCCACGCCCGCGGCGGAGGTGAAGGTAGCGTTGCCCCCGTAGGCCCTTCCCCAGACCACGTTGCCGTAGGGGTTGAGGCGCAGGATCCAGATGGATGACGGGACGCTGAAGAGGACTCCCGAGCTGCGCCCGATGAGGTAGATTGAGCCTTCGTTGATTGCAACCGAACCCATTAAGTCAGAACCGCCCGTTCCGTAGGAAAAGGCCCACAGAGGGGTTCCCTCGGGCGAGAGCTTCATGGCAAAGTAATCGTAATCTGAACCACTTTCAGCTGTCCCCGCCGCCACTATGGCGCCGTCTTCATCAACTGCAACTGAATTCAGGATCACCCGGTAGCCTTCCAGCGGGTAGAGCTTTGCCCAGACAACGTTTCCGTTCCTGTCAAGGCGCACTACCAACGGGACTACGCTTCCGTTTTGGACTGTCTCGCCGACGGCCACGACGTCACCGTTTGGGGCTATGGCGAGGGCGGAGATGGTATCGTAGTCCTTAAATCCCACAACCCGGAACCAGGCGCCGTCCGCGGCGGCGTAGCCCGAGAGAAGCAGTAGAATCATCGCAACTGCTAAGGCCCACTCCTTCATGTTTATCCCCTCGGGAGTTGAGGGTTCCGGCTTAAAGGCCTTTCTGAAACACCCGGGCAGTTCCTCATTCCAGCCCCCTCAAAAACCTCTCAATCTCACCTAAGATGAAGTTCATCGCCCCGTCGAGGTTTCTCCTCCCGTTCGCCCCGGCGGCCCCAGCGTGACCGCCTCCCGAGCCCTCGATCATCGGTCCGACTTTCTCCATTATCCTGCCCAAGTGAAGGCCTTTTTTCACGAGGCTTTCCCTGGCCCTTGCGGATATCCTGACCCCCTTCTTCTCACTGCCCACCACTGCTATATCAGCGCCGAGCTGGAGGAAGACCTTGCAGGCGTAGGACTCATAGGCTGAGACCCTGGAGACAGCTATGACGTACTTCCTGAACTTCCTCACCTCAAGCCTCTGGCAGGCCTTGAGAACCGCCATCCTCTTCGCCTGGTCCGTGTTCTCCTCCCCCACCGGCGCAACGAGCTGGTAGATCTCCCCCATCTGAACTGGAAAGAGGGCGAGCATCTCGCTCACGGCTTTAAAAGTTCCCGCGTTGGCAAAGCGGAATGAGGCGGTGTCGGTCAGGACTCCGGCAAGTAAAGCCTTCACGCTCTCCTCATCGGCGAAGCCGAAGTACTTGAAAAGCTCCCAGACGATCTCGGCCGTCGAAGTCCTCGACGAGTCCACTACCGCTATGTCGGCCTTTATCGGCCTCTCCTTCTCCATGTGGTGGTCTACGAGGATCGTGAACTTCTCGGGAGGGATCTCTATCGGCTCAAGCTGCTCCAGGGAGGAGGTGTCGAAGATCACGACCACGTCTTCCGAGACCTCGGGGTTCCTCTCAACGGGGACGGGAGAGAGGGGAAGCAGCCTCCTCGCATAGGAAGAAACGCTCTGGGCGACACCTATTCTCACCCTGGCAAAGCCTCTGGCCTTTAGAAACCTGGCAAAGGCTATGGCGGAACCGAGGGAGTCCGGATCGGCGTTGTGGTGGCAGAGGAGGAGGAAAGACCTGCCCCCCGCACCTTCAAGAAAGCGTTTGAGTCTGATTTTCCCCTTCATCTCAGTTCCTCTAAAGCTTTTTCAATCCTCACCACGAAGGCTTTGGCGCCTTCCTCTTCCCCAGGCCGAAAAGTGAAGGCGTGGGAGGGCCCCTGACGGATCCGCCCAGATGGTTTTAATGTCCTCGGCAAAGCGCTTGTCGCCTCCCGATAATCCATCGGTCTCACCGGCTAAAACTAATGTTAATCCTTCGCGGCCAGTTCCTTCAGGCGTTTCTCAACGGCCTCGTAAGCCCGTTCTATGGCTTTATCAACGAGGGCATCCGGGTCGGCCTTCAGGAAGACCGGCACTTCAAGGTACACCTCAACCTCAAGGTCGAGCGTTTCGTTCCTGTTTATCCTCGTCGTGACCTCGATGTCCTTGACCTCGCTCCTCGTCAGCTCGTCGAATATGCACTTTAGGATGGTCTCCTGGGCGAGATCCCCGATGGCGACGAGCTCATCCTCGCTCAGCTCGGGGAGGCCTATGTGCACTATCCTCCTTCCATTCTCGCCCATTCGGAGTCCCCCAAGAAAGGAGGGTCAGCCGGCCACGGGCGGCCTGAGGGAGGCCTGTATCTGGGAGGTAAGCTCCTTGAGCTTCTCGTTGAGCTTCTTCTCCTGCCTTTCAAGGGCGCTCAGGCGAACCTCAAGGGTCTCGATCTTGTCCTTGAGCTCCTCAACCGCCTTGGCCTTTTCAGTTCTGACTATCAGCGTCCCGACGGTCTTGTAAACGATTGCATCGTCGGACAGGTTCTCTATCTCCTCAAGCGCCTTCTTCGCATCGTTAAGATCCGCCTGGATCTTCTGCTTCTGCTGGACAACGAGCTGGAGCTGCTGCTGATAGCTCTCAAGCTGTCCCAACATCGCCTGAACCTGTGGTGGAACGTTCTGCATCACAAACACCCCCGTAACTGCAATGCCGGGTTAGAGTAGGGGTGGCCCTTTAAATAGTTTGAGGCTTGGAGGAAATCAGAGATCCAGGGCATCAGCCGCCACCTTGATCCACCTCAGATAGGAGTTGAGCGTCCCCCTCAGGGCGGAGCTGTCCCTGGCCAAAAACTGGATCACCACCTTCCTTCCCTCCCTCATGAACTCGATCCTGCTCCTCCTGTAAGGAACGGTCTTGTGCTCGTACAAAACGCTTTCGTAGATTATCCTGGCCGTCTCTTCGTCCGGGAACGCGATCTCAAGGTAGCCCTCTATCGGGTACACCTCTCTCCCCCCAGATGGCTTATCAGGAGACCGATGCTGGCGGAGGCGAAGATCCCGAGAACGCTCGTCAGGGAGGCGAGGGCGTACAGGTGCTCCGAGAGGATGCCGTATGTATAACCCACCTCTCCAACGAGGAGTCCAAGGACGCCGAAGCTCGATATCCCCGCCGCTCTCGTCAGGGACGCCTTCAGACGGCCACCCCAGATCAGCAGGGTTGTGAGGAACATCCTGAGGAGGTAAACTCCGACGAAGAAGTAGAGGATCTGAAGGGAAAGTTCGGCCCGGAAGTTTATGCCCCTCCACGCGAAGAATATGGGGGCGAAGATGCCGTAGGTGACGCCGGAGATTATCGTGCTGAGGCGCTCGTACTGCCTCGTCCCAACGAGATCGCTGTGGAGTACCAGACCGGTGAGGAAGGCGCCTATGCTGAAGTGAAGGCCGAGCTCCTCACTGATCAGGCCAAGGGACGTGGCCAGTATCATAACTACCCCGAAGACCGCCTCGTCGCTCCTGAGCCTCCTCAGCTGGGTCATTATCCAGAGCCTGTGCTTTATCCCTATCAGGTGGTTTGCACCGAGGACCGCTATCAAGAACAGAAGATCCTTGAGTATAGCCGCCAAAAGGCCGACGTAGCCCAAATGGTTGAGCTTTATGTCTATCATGAGGTACAGGATCACGAGGGTCCCGACCTCACTGATGACCGCGTAGGAGAGTGCTATGTGGAGGAACTCCTGCCCGAAGAAGCGGGTGAGCCTTATAACGACCGGAGCAGAGGCCACTGCCAAAATGGAGGCCATAACGATTGTATCCATGCCGATACGGTAGTCAGTGAAGGGAACGGAGATGAGGAGCATGGCCACGAGGGTTACCACGTACACGGGGAGGCTCGTCTGCCCCCCGATTCTGACCTCCTCAGGGGTTAGTTCAAGACCTGCGTACATCATCAGGAAGAAGATTCCGAGCTCAGCGAGAAGGTTCAGGTCGCCCTGGGGGATGCCCTTAAGGAAGGCACCCAGGGCTATACCGGCTGTTATCTCCCCGAGGAAACCCGGGTAGCCCGCCCTCTCAAAGAGCTCGGCAAAGACCCTCGCCACTGCGATTATCACAAAAACGTAGCCTATGACCCCGAACGTCATCCCCATCCCACCGGGTCAGCGGGTTCCTGCTCTTTTAGCCCCCAAAGCCTCCCTGTAGTCCCATCTCCGCCCATCTTCCATTATCCAGATCTTGACGAGAATCAGGGGGCCCACAGCCCTCTCCTTTGTGACGTCGAGGCGGTAGAAGTTCACAGCCATTCCCCTCGGGTACCTCTCTATTATCCCAAGGGCGTCCGTCCCGTGCTCCTCCGCTATGGCGGTGAGGCTCCTCCCATCCCTCGGTACGAAGGTTCCTCCAGTCAGCTCCGCAAAGGCCCTCGCGAAGGCGAGGTGATCGAGGCCAGTCCTCTTGGCGGTGGTGACCACGAAGGGCATCTCCTCACGGATTGGCCTCAGGTTCCGGAATCCCATCTCACGCTGGAGCTTTATGCCGTGGAGGTAGAGGTAGCCGAGATAGCCCCAGTTCTCGGGATCAACCTTAATGAACGTCAGCTTGAGGGGGTTGCCCTTCCAGACGTTGACGACGAGGATCCTCTCGTAGTTCATGTCGTAGGCGTCCATCAGGAGATCCTTCACGGTCTTTTTTCCCCTCGTCAGGTAGAGGGAATTGGGAAAAACCCTCTCTAAGTCGTGTCCGAGGCTCCTCGTCCTCCTCGTCGGACGGTGGGAAGTCGTTATGAGCATCATTGCATTCCTTAGCTCCAGGTTCACGGTTAAAAAGCTTTTTCATGAACCGCTGGAAATCCACCGGCCGAAGCAGAACTTTGAGCAGCGGGCCTGTGGAGAAGAGAGGGAGAGACTCAGAGCCTCCTTCTCATCACTCCACGGGTTCAGTGGAGGTGCACTCTCCTCATCGTCCCTCACCTCACCTCCTCAACGTAGAGGAAGAGGGCCTTAAGGTATTCTGTGTCCTTAGAGGCCATGAGTATCGGGTGATCGGGAGCCTGCGTACGGTAGGGTTCGAGGAGCTTGAGGAACTTCCCGGCCTTGGCGGCTGCCGCTATGACCATGTCCTTGAAGGCCTGCATATCCACGTGCTGGGAGCAGGATGCAGTGACAAGTATGCCCCCGTCCTTTACCAGCTGAAGGCCGGCGTAGTTCACGTTGAAGTAAGCGCGAAGCCCGCGCTTGAGGTCCTTCTCGTGCTGGACGAAGGCGGGTGGGTCAAGGATAACCACGTCGAACTTCTCACCGCGCTTTATCATCTCCTCCATGACCGGGAAGGCGGAGCCAACGACGTACCTCATCCTGTCCCCGACGTCGTTCAGTTTGGCGTTCTCCTTGACCATCTCGATGGCCCACGGGGACTTGTCCACCGCCACAACTTCCTCCGCTCCAGCGACGGCAGCGTGAATTGCGAAGCCGCCGGTGTAGGTGAAGACATCCAAGACGCGCATGCCTGGCCTGATGTACTTCTCCAAAGCTATTCTGTTCTCCCTCTGGTCAAGGAAGAAGCCGGTCTTCTGGCCGCGCATGTCGACGATGAACCTGGCTTTGCCTTCCTCGATCACGGTCCTGTACTTTTCCTTGCCGAGGAGGACGCGCTCTATCTCGGGTAAACCCTCCCTCCTGCGCGACCTACCGGTGTTCTTCTCGAAAACGGTCTCGATTCCCGGTTCGACCTCCATCACCGCCTCCGCGAGGTCAAGCTTAAAGCGCTCCATGCCGACGCTCGAAATCTGGAGCGAGGCTATCTCGTTGAAGCGGTCCACTATCAGACCGGGCAGGTAATCCGCCTCGCCGTACACCATGCGGTAGGCCTTATCGTACCCGAGAACCCTTTTCCTGTACTCGTTGGCCCTCCTTATCCTCTCCTGGAACAGGGCCTTGTTCACCACCGTCTCGCGCTTCGTCGTTATGAGCCTGACCATGATGTTAGAATTTGGGTTGATGAAGCCCCTCCCAAGGAACTTCCCGCCCCTCGTGTAGACATCAACCACGTCACCCGGTCTCACGGGGCCCTCAACCCTTACGACGCCCTTTTTGAAGACTATCATCGCGCCCTTCCCTATGGCCCTCGCCGCCTGGCCATCAACGATTACCGCGGCCATCCTCACCACCCCCCTGTGTTCGGCGATAGGTATTTAACCCTTCGCTTCCAAATAATAGCGGTGGTTTCTATGCACTTCGAGGTCGTAAAGGAGTTCTTGGAAGAGATAGGCGCGGACTGGATAGAGCTTGACGGCGAAATCCACCTCGACCCGGAGGTGTTCTACAGGGTTTGGAAGTACATAGGCCAGCCCGAGCTGAACACTTACGTGATCGAAGACGAGGTTGTCGAACCCGGTTCTTACGACCCCCCCGAGATGAAATACACAAACGTCAGGAAGATAAAGGTCAAGAAAGTCTACTTCGAGACCCTCGACGGGAAGAGGATCGTGACGAACTACCCGGAGTTTCAGAGGATCCTCAAGAGGGAGGGCAGCTGATCAGCCGAACAGGACGGGCACCGCGAGAACGCCCATCAAAACCAGCCGCCTCGTCCCGAAGATAAGGGGGAGGAACCCGAGGGCCGAGGCGGTGAGCATGACCCAAAGTCCCCTCAGCCCATCGAGCCACAGGGAGATGCCTCCTAAAAGCACGAGGATCGCCGCGTTTAGTTTGGCGGTTTCAATCTTTTCCACGCCCCTGATTACAACCTCGCCCACGGCCGCGCCCGCGAGTAGGGCCAGGGCCCCGATGAGAACCGCCCCGATCATCATCGCCTCAAGCCCCGGGGACGGGGTGCCTGCCCTGGCGAGCGCAACGGCCACGCCGTTCCTCGTTCTTCCGGTCGAGGCGTAGTTAACGATGCCGAAGAGGAAGTTGGCGGTGTTGGCGGAGTAGACTACCCCCAGGTACTCCCTCTCCCCCCTCGCGAGCGGCGATGCGAGGAGGGCGGCAAGGGAAGCCGTGAAAGCCGGTATTAGGGACGCCGCTGCCCCCGCCACGGTTCCGAGCACAATGGGGACTACGGGTACGGGGTAATTCGTAATGGCCTCCTTCCCCTGCCGTTTAATTTTGCCCCCCGATTGGAGGGCCACGACGAGGGTGGGGACTCCGAAGAGACCAGTGAAGAGGTGGTAGAAGGGTTCGCTGAGTGAGGCAGCCCTCAGGACGGCCAGCCCAAGGACTCCGGAGAGGAGGAAGAGAGCCAGGGCCCTCAACCATCTCTCCCTCCCCTCGGAGAGCACTATAACGGCGGCAACAGCGATGACGAGGAGCCTGCCGTATGATGAATCGTAACCAGATGCGACCCGGATGTAGAGGGGGGCGAGAGGCAGGGCGAAGATGACGGCGAGGAAGCTCGACCAGAGGGCTATGTGCAGAACCTCGCGCCCCCTCCCATGAATTACGAGCCTGTGCGCTGGCAGCAGGCCAACGGCGGTATCCTCGTCGGGGACTCCCAAGAAGGAAGCGGGCACTACATCGAGGAACGTGTGGGTGAGTCCCATTGCAAAGAGCAGCCAGAAGGATGAGCTCCCCATCGTTGCGAGGGTGTTCACGTGTATCCCAGGGGTTATCCCAGTGAAAGTGCCCAAGAGAACCCCAATCAGCATTTCGATGAACAGAGGTCATCACCCGAGGACGGTGTTATGGCTGGCTTTCCCCGATACGTCGAGACGAGGCCGTAGACCGTGAGCTCCTCCCCAGCTAAAACCCCCTTTCCGGTTGACTTCGGGATCTTGAGCAGGAGCCAGCAAACCCCATTGCTCAGGTTGGCGAGCTGAAAGCCGCTCGAGTACCTTTTCACCCACTCCACCCTGCCCTCCACCTTCTCGACGCTTCCCGGCTTCGCCCCGCATATCCCGTTGGGGAGGCGCTCTCTCTCCTCCAGCACGGTGCAGTTAAGGCAGTATAGGTAGCCACCGGTGTCGAGGGCCAGGAACTTTACCCTATCCGCGGTTCTCGCATGAAAACCCCTCAGAAGCTTTTCTGTGCAGTCCAGCCTCAGCCCGGATTTCTTAACCTCGTAAACCCTGCAGGTTCCGCCGACGAGGTCCCCCTTTCCGCTTCTTCCCAGCTCCTTAACAGGGGGGAGGCCGATCGTTCTCACGTCGTCCCCTGAGTAGACGTAGAGCCAGAGCTTGGTCGTCTCCCTGACTATCCCAGTCACCTCTACGACCCGGCCGGGCTTTAGATGAAGTCCGTAGGGCAGGCTCAGATAAAACTCAGTGCCGTTTGAGAAAAGCCTCGGAGGCGAACCCGGAAGGATAACCCCCCTCACCCCGATGGGATGGCCGTCCTCTGGCTCAGCCGGAATGCCGGCGATCTCCCTGATTTCCGTGGGGAAGAGCTCCTTCCCGTAGAAGAGGCCCCTCACGTAGACGAGGAACCCTTTCCCCACTTTCAGTCTCTTCCCAAGGGGGATCCACTCATCTTCGGAGATCAGGTATGGTCTCCCCCGTTTTTCCCAGTAGTAGCCCTTAACCCACTCACCGCCCTCAAAGACAGCGGAACCCTCGACCGAGTACTTTCCCCTGACCGAGAGCAGATCCCCGCTGGAAAAGAAGCTGCCCCTGACGGTGTAGGCCTCCCCCTTCCTGAGCTCAGCCTTAACCAGCAGGGTGGACGAGCCGTTGAAGATGAGGGAATAAGTGGGGTAGGAGCGAACGCACACACCCGTGAAGGAGTCTCTTCTACCTGGGTCGGAGCGGATGAGGAGGAGTGATGAGGTTAGGACGATGAGAGCGAGCACAATACTGAGTCGTTTACTGATAATCATGGTTAATAGTAAAAATCAAACTTTTAAAAATTTTTTGGTCAGCCCCTGAGGACTATGCCGGTCGGGGTTATCTCGTAGGGGAACCAGCTGAGGGAGTGGGCCGTCCTCCTCATCCCGTAGACGCGCAGGTACCTGCGGAGCGTCCGGCCCTCTTCGAACATCCTGAGCTCTATTATGCCGTCCACGATGGCCTTCACCATGTTCTCAACCTGGGCCCTCTCAATGCCAGTGTTTATCTCTATCGTCCAAACCTGCTTGTAGCGGTGGGCTATGTCCTTAAGCTCCTCAAGGAACTTGTAGATCTCAACGAGCTCGGCCTCGAAGAACAGGGGTGTTAAGGATGTTATTACCCCGATGAGCTGTCCGCTGTGGCCGCCGGCGACGAGGCCCGCAGTTGTGTCCCTGATGAACCTGGCGATCTGAATGGGGTTTGAAGCGTCTATTATGACGTCCTCAGAAAAGGAGAACTTCGGTGCCCCCTTTATCCTGTGGGAGTACGCGTCCACGAGGTAGAGGAACTCGTCGAGTACCGGGGAGAAGTCCCAGCCAAAGCCCTTGGATATCTCAAGGAACTCCTTCTTGGGAAGGTCAACGAGTATCGCGAGACCGGGGAGGCCGCCCATCACAACCTGATTGTAGAGGAACTGGGTCTGGAGGATGGTCTTACCAGATTTGGGGTCCCCTATAACGAGAACAACGCTTCCAGCGGGGATCCCTCCCTGGATGAGGGCGTCAATTATCCCGGTTTGGACCCTTGGGACGTCCAAGATGACCACCGCTCAGTATATTTCTCCGCTCGGGTACACTACTATACCGTTCTCCGTTATTTCAAAGGGATACTTCTTCATTGAATGCTTTGTTTCCCTCATCTTCCGTATTAGGAGGTACCGTTTGAGCTCAACGTCCTTTTCAACGAGATCAAGGAGGATAACCCCGCGGGCCACGAACTCCTCAACGCCGTACTTGCTTATCTTGCCCCCCTTTGGATCCTCAGACTCCGTGGTCAGGATGGAGGTAATGCCCATCTCAAGGAGTATCGTGTTCAGCCTCAGGAGAACCTCCCTTATGTTCTGTTCCTCCTTTAGGCGAATGGCTATGGAGGGTATAGAATCGATTACAAGCCTCTTTGCGTTTATGCTCTTAACAACCCTGTAGACGTAGCGGAGGAACCCCTCAACGTTTAGACCTTCCTCAAGGGCAAACCTCTCCTCCGAGGGGAGACCCACAACGGAGCTGACGCCGTCTATAATGGCTATCTTCCCCTGCTCCTCGTACTTCTTGAGATCCCATCCAAAGCTCAGCATTTCCCGCCTGAGATCCTGCGCTCGCTCCTCGAGGGTAACTATGACACCGGGCTCGTCGTAAAGCTCGGCCCCCTTATAAACGAACTGGACGGCAAAAGTCGTTTTTCCAGTTCCAGTGGGCCCAGTAACGAGGATCGTGGTGCCCTGTGGAAAACCTCCCTCTATGAGATCGTCAAAACCGGGGATGCCGGTCTTTACACGTGAGACTACGTACTTGGCCATGATGACCACCTTTCACATCAGATTGTACTCTACCCGGCCGCTTTTTAATCACTATTCACCCTTTGGAAAATCTTAATATAAACTTTTCGTGGGGTCCAAAATTCAAAGGGTGCAGTTGAGGCCCTTTGGCCCAGATCATAGCCCAAATCTCAGCCCATCCATCTCCCAACCTAAGCACCGGGCGGTTCAGGTGGCTGGGGCTTTGACTTTATCTCCTCCCGCCCTCAACCCCCCGGTGCTTCCTTTTCTTCTTTTTGACAATTTTAAAGGAAATGGCCGCCGAACCTGCTCATTCTTCCATGCACAGCTATTAGAATGCCATCTAAGCAAGCCCCCGCGGGTTCGGATTGGGCTTTATCCATATTAACTCCGAGACATTGGGAAGTTTTTTGGAACATGGATGAGCACATCTTTCTCATTAATGAACTCAATCAGACGCCCATAGGTGGGGTGAGCCCTTAAAGTCGAGGAGTCGCCAATCGCTATGAGCTTCCTCTTGGCCCTCGTCAGGGAGACGTTTAGGCGCCTCAAATCCCTCAGGAAACCGAGCTCGCCCCTCTCGTTTGAGCGGACGAAGGAGAGAACTATGACCTCCTTCTCCCTCCCCTGGTAGCCGTCAACGGTTTTAACCTCAACCTCCTCCGGCAGGAGGGAGCTTATTAAATCCCTCTGGTCGTCGTAGGGGGTAATGACTCCGATCCATTCGGGCTTGATTCCAAGATTTAGGAGTCTCTCCACCGTTTCGGCAACTGTTCTCGCCTCAAGCGGGTTCTCCCTGCTGTCGCTCCCGCGCCTCTGTCTCTCAAAGCGGTCTTCTCTCGTCGAGGTGTCTATGAAGACGAGGACGTTCTCCGGCTTAAGAACCTCGTTCCAGAACCCTCCCGATGCTGGAACTCTGAGCCCTAAATCCGCGAGCGTTACCTTCCTGACGCTCTCGTCTGCTACGACCTTCCCCCCGTAGAACTCTTTACTGGGAAACTCCATAAGGCGTTCGTTCATCCTGTACTGCACCGTTAGCATCTCCGACTTGTGGGGATAGCGCTCGATGAGGCCTTCGAAGAGCGTCCTGGAGAGTTCCATGGCCTTTTCGCTCAGTATCGTCGGCGGGAGCTGTTTGTGGTCTCCCGCCAAGACGAACCGCCTCGCGCGGTTTATCGGTATGAGGACGCTCGGGATTGTCGCCTGGGTCGCTTCGTCTATAATAGCCACATCGTAGGAGGCGTAATCAACGACTTCGAGGCCAGCCGATGCGTTGGTGGTTAGAACTACGTCGGCTTCCCGTATTATCTCCCTCGCTATCCTCTCCTCAAGCTTCTTCGCGTCCTCAAAGGTTTTGCCCACCTGCTCGTTGAGCTTTATCCACTCGGCCATCTCGCGGATCAGCCTTGCAGGGACTCCCCTTGTTCCTATTCCCTTCGAGGCCAGCCTGAGAATCTCGCGGTCGCTCAGCCCCCTCCTGTATTTTGGCGCGGGTCTGGTGAAGGTGTCGCGCTTCTCCTTGAGGTTCTGGCCTATAACGCGGAGCTCCCTCAGCTCGCCGTAGAGCTCGTGCTGGGTTATAAGATAAGCTAAGGTCGTCTCGTGCAGAGCCCTTGAGACCCTGCTCGGATGTCCCACGCGGACGACCTTAAGGCCCGAGCCGACGAGCCTCTCAACGAGGTTGTCGACCGCGACGTTGCTCTCAGCAGTTGCTAAAACCCTGTTGCCCCTCTCAACCTCCTGCCTTATCAGCTCCGCTAAAGTCCTCGTCTTTCCAGTTCCAAAGGGCCCGTGAATCAGGAAGAAGTCGGGACTGCCGAGGGCCTTTGCGATTGCCTTCCTCTGGCTCGCGTTCAAGCTTTTGTCAAAGGGCCTGAAGTCAGCTTCTTCACCCTCTTCGGCTCTCCTCAGGCCGAGGTAAAGCTCCAGCGCTTTCCTCCCGCTCTCTCTCAGGTTGTCGAGGTTCTCCAGCCATCTCTTAAAGGTTATGTCGTTGGCGTAGAGATCCAAGCGGACGCCCTTAAGGGCCCACTCGGGAACGGTTTCAAGGGCAACCGTGATGAAGCGCTTCCCCTTCTCGATTACAGTTCCTACCAAATCGCTCTTCAGGGGGTCGCGTTTGCTGATTACAACAAGGTCGCCGACGCTTATCTCCGTCTTGATTTCCCTGTCCCTGCCGTACCTCACGAGGAAATAGCCGAGCTCCTCACCTATTATCTTCCCGTTGAGGTTGAGAACAGCCCTCCCGACCTTCTCCCGCTCCCTCCCAGAGAGGCGCTTCATCTCTAAGCGCATAGCCTCTATCTCTGCCTTTCGCTCAAGCTCCACGAGCTCTTTGAGGTGAGAGATGAACTTTGAAAGTCTTTCCTCCATTTTTCCTCCCGATGAGCGAGGAGAAGAGTCCCTTAAAAAGCTGAGGGTGGTCAGCCCATGCGAGTCTCCTCACCGCTCGGGCGAAACTTCCCTCATCATCCCGGGAAGAATAGGGAAAGGGAGTTAAAAAGGTAGCTAATACAGGAGAGCCAGCAGCTCCCGATGGAACGACTTCAGGGCCCTCCAGCTGGCCTCGCTGATTTCCCCGCTCCACGAGACGCGCTGGTAGAAGCGCTCAAGCTCGTCGAGCAGGCACTCGATGTACTGCCTCCTCTGCCCGCCGGCAGGGCCGTTCAAAAGCCTTCCCCGCAGGAAGGGCATCACCTCGGAGGGCCTCCCAAGGGCCGCCCAGAAAAGACCTTCCTTTAGAATCTCGTACAGAACTTCCTCAAAACCAAACCTTTCAGCGGAGGGTTTGACCCTCCCCCCTTGGAATCCTCGATACAGCCTCCATTGGTACCACCGGCTTCAAAACGTCCAGCACCTATATCAGCTTTTTGGGTATTCTTCCGTAAATATGACAAAAATGCAGAAAAATTCGGAAGATTCTTGAACAGTTTGCCCCGAATTAAATCTGTTTTCGTCACACAGCCAAGGCCAGGACGATGACGACGGCCAGTATAGGGGCCACGTACGATAGGGCTATCGCGAGCTTTCTCATCCTATCACCGTGCACAGAGGTATACATTTGTTTAAAAGCTTTACGTTTGTAAAGGGCCTGAAAATCGAACCCCGGGTTCGTTATCCTGTCCTGCCTTCTGGTCGGGGTTCGAGGTTCGCCGTGGAAACCCTTAAAAACTCTTAACAGGTTCAAGTCAAAAAGGACGAGGAGGTTCACGAATTATGGGAAAGTTTGAACAGAAACTTGTTAATGCCGTCAGGGGCTACACCTTCGACGACGTCCTCCTCATACCGCAGGCCACTGAAGTCGAGCCCAAGGACGTTGACGTCTCGACGAGGATTACACCAAAGATAAAGTTGAACATTCCGATTCTCAGCGCGGCGATGGATACGGTTACAGAATGGGAGATGGCAGTCGCGATGGCCAGGGAAGGTGGCC
>WAKU01000087.1 GCA_015523195.1 Thermococcus sp. | reverse complement strand
TCAATGAACTCCTCCTTCATGCCGTCCCGAGTTATGAGGAGAACCTGAACCTTCTTGCTCCCCGTGTAGACGTCCCTCTTACCGGCGGTCTTTACGGCGCGGATGACGAGATCTTTGGCCTCTTCAATCCCCATCCCCTCGCTGTAGCCGTCTTCGATGACTGCTATGGCAAAGGGGCTTCCAGAACCGGTGGCGGTGTACTTCTCAAATACGAGACCACCGAGTGCATCGAGGCTTGCCAGTTCGGGCTCGTCCACATAGCCCCCTATGAGTATCTGAACCATGTATGGAAACCACTTGTTCTCGTTGAGGATGTTGCTGAGGAGGTGGGCCATGGCCTTGGTCGTCATCGGCCGGCCCCAGGTGAACTGGTAGTACCTCGCCTGCGCCTCTAACATTCTCGCGAGGGCTTGAACATCGCCCACGCTGCCGGCGGTCGTTATCGCTATTCTATCCGTTATGGGGAGGATTTTCCTTATGTTGAGGCTCTCGACCATGTTTCCTAAGGACGCTTGGGTGTCCGCGGCGAGTATTACCGCATCTTTAACCTTTATGCCCACCGTGGTGGTCCCGGTCTTCTTCTCCATTTCACCTCACCTAAGGATAACACAATTAAAGGGGATTTAAAGGTTTGGAATCGAGGGCCGCTATGAGCCCCCTCCCAAGCTTTCCCTCCACGAACTCAAACCTGCTCCCGTAAACCCCTTCGAGGATCTTGGGAGTGAGCTCACCCACGCTTCCCTCCCAGACTTTCCTTCCAGAGCTGAGGATTATAACCCTATCGGCGTACCTTATCGCCAGATCAAGGTCGTGGAGCACCGCAATCAGGATCTTCTCCTCTTTCAGGAAGGAGAGCAGCTCCATGACCAAGAGGGCGTGGTTAATATCAAGGTGGCTCGTCGGCTCGTCGAGCAGCATGACCCTTGGGTTCTGGGCAAGTGCCCGGGCTATCATAACGAGCTGGTACTCACCGCCGGAGAGCTTCATGATTGACTCACCGCCCCTCTCAAGCATGCCCACCTTGGCGAGTGCCTCATCAACGCTGCCGCCTGTGAAGTACGTCCCCATCTCAACGAACTCACGGACAGTGAAGTTGAACTCCGGATACGAGCTCTGGGGAACGTAAGCTATGAGCCGCGCCCTTTCCCTGGGTGGCAAGGAGAGGACGTCAAGGGAATCAAGCTCAACTCTCCCCTCCGGCTTCAGTATACCCGAGATGCACTTCAGGAGGGTGCTCTTTCCAGCGCCGTTGGGCCCTATGACGGCTATGAGCTCTCCCCTCTCAGCGGAGAAAGCAACGTCCCGTAGAACCCTTCTGCTCCCGTAGGAGAAGGATACATTAACGGAGAGCCTCATCTCTTCAGCTCACCCCTCTTGTGTTTTCTCAGGAGGTACAGGAAGAAGGGGCCGCCCATCATAGCGGTGACTATGCCAACGGGGATCTCAGTGGGACGCGCCACAGTCCTCGCCACCAAGTCTGCCGCGACCATGAGGATTCCCCCGATCAGGGCCGCCGCGGGAGTTAGCCTGCGATGGTTCGGTCCCACCAAGAGCCTCGCTATGTGGGGCGATATCAACCCAACGAAGCCGATTATGCCAGTACTCGCGACTGGAACCGAGGTAAGCAGGGTTACAAAGAATATGACCTCCTTCCTGAACCTCTGGACGTTCAGGCCAAGGGTAACGCTCTCTTCCCCGAACAGGAGCAGGTTAAGCTCCCTCCATTTCCAGAGGAAGAAGGACAAACCGAGGGCGAGCACGAGGGAGAGCTCTGCTACATCCCCCCACCCAGAGGCACTGAAGCTTCCCATCAGCCACATGTACGTGAGGTGAGAGTTCTTCCCGATGGAGACGAAGTAGGAGGTAACCGCCCCTGCCATGAAGCCGAAGGCAACCCCCGAGAGGAGCAGGGTGTCCACGGGGATCCTGCCGTTAACCTTCGAGACGGAGTAAACAGTGTAAACCGCGAGGAGGGAGAAGGCGAAGGCGAGGAGGGAAACGTGGGAGGGGAAGTACTCAAAGCCTACGGCCGCCCCCACACCGGCTCCGCCGCTTATGCCGAGGAGATAGGGGTCTGCCATTGGGTTCTTAAAGAGGGCCTGGGAGGCAACGCCCGCCGAGGCCAAGGATATGCCGACGAGGTAGGCCATGAGAACCCGGGGGAGGCGCAGTTCCCAGACTATTACGAAGAAACGGGGTTTCGCAGAGGGGTTGGAGAATCCGGGGAGGGATCTTTCAATGCCGTAAACGAGGGAGGAGGTCACGTCACTCGGGGACAGGCTGACCGAGCCTATGTACACCCCGGCAAAGAGAAATATAGCCGAGAGCAGGAGCAGGACGGTGAAGATGGTACGGCACCTCATGGGCTGGAGTTTTTGTCCAACCTTTTAAAGCTTTCAGCCAGCCCTCAACCTTAAAAATCTCGGGGGGCTAAATACTAACATGAGCACGTCCTCGAGGGAGGTTGCAGGGAAGATCCCGCTCCAGATGGTGGTGATACGGCCGGCCAAGATCTTCGACATCTCGGATGTCATGCGGATCGAGAGGGAGTCCTTCAGGGAGGCCTATCCGAGGGGGATTTTTCTCCTGTTCCTTGAGAACAACCCTGATACATTCCTCGTGGCCGAGTACGCCGGGAGGATCATCGGCTACATCATGGCCTACATGAGACCGGACCTTGAAGGGCACATAATGAGCATAGCCGTTGATCCCAATTACCGGGGAAAGGGCATAGGCTCCGCCCTCCTCACGGAGGCCATAGAGAGACTGATAAAGAGGGGGGCGAGGTACGTGGGACTTGAGGTGAGGACCAGCAACACCCGGGCCATAAAGCTCTACGAGCGCTTTGGATTCAGGAAGGTCAAGAGGATAATGGGCTATTATTCGGACGGCGAGGACGCCTACTACATGATCCTCCCGGCGGAGGAGTGGAGGGGTAACTGATGATAATCTTCCACCTCAGCGGGAACAGGGTTTTCTCAACCGATAAGAACGCCGTAGACGGTCTGCACAACAACCGCCACTACGGAAAGCTCGTAAACGGGAAGGTCTTCCTGTCCCTCCTTGAGGCGGCCTATTTAACAGAGAGGGGGAAGATAGAAGTCAGGGATGGCAAGAAGAAGCTCTCCCTGGAGGAGATAATGAAACTGGGCAGGAAAGGGGACGAGCTCTTCGATGCCAAGTACCTCGTCTACAAGGATCTGCGCGACAGGGGGTACACTGTGAAGTCCGGTTTGAAGTTCGGCTCCCACTTCCGTGTTTACAGGAGGGGGATGGAGGAGCACGCTCAGTGGCTCGTGTGGGTCCTTCCGGAGCACAAAACGCTTACACCCCATGATATAACGGCCAGAGTTAGAGTAGCTCACGGCGTCAGGAAGGAGATGGTAATGGCGGTCGTTGACGACGACGGGGACGTGGTCTATTACAGGATCGAGTGGATGAAGTTCTGAGTAATATAATCTCTACCGTTGTCCATTTTTCCTAATTGCATCGTCATGCAACTTTCTTACTCAGGCTTCTTTTGGACTGTTCTAAAAGGAAAACACATGTTAGAATAAATTCATACTCGAAAAAAAAAGAAAGAAATCTTTACTAATAGTAAAAGGAGAGAGTTATAAGAGGAAGTTGCATAGTAGGCAGTGCAGACAACGTTATGGAGATGGCCTTATGCGGTGGAAGCCACCGTTTGCAGTCCTATTGGGACTGCTGATGGTTGGAGTGACAGCTGGAAGTGTGGTAGCAGCACCTTTGCAAAACCACTCAAAACCTATGCCACAATATGCTATATATGGAACAGAATGGAAAATTGATGGTGTGTATTATTATGCTACTGAATACACTCCGGAGCAAGTTGTCGCGATTGAAACGTGTGATAGTAGTGCAGGGTGTTCCCTTTCTGAGAACATAAAAGAATGTATAACCGTTACAGTATCGGGAGATTTGGAAGTTAATGCAGTTGTGGTCAAAGAAAAGTTAGGTGTCTCACTCGGACAGCAAATCTGCAGATCAATAACCTGCACTGGCTCTTGCAGATACGGGGAGGAGATATGGTTCTGGGCCAATAAAGACATAATCGTCAAAAAAATAGTCCAGAGGGAGTATCTAATAACAAATCACGGGGAGATAGCTACCTCCAATGTTGCCTATGCATATATTAAATGGGTATTGTGCCACATTGCAGGCCAGAGAGTCATCCTCAAGGAGGATGAGGGGGTTAGCTGATGAGGCAATCTATTTTCATTTTTCTGGCATTAGTTCTGGTAGGGGCTGCGGTTTTCATTTTCTGGTTCTCAGGGGAAAACTCCAATCATGCTGTTTCCAGTACTTCAACGGGCATCCCTGTAAGCAATAACTCTCCGGGACATAACGTCGAAAACAATTTTTCCAACACACCCTCTGGTTCAAAATTCTCCATTCCCCTCTGTCCGCGGTCAATATGGGGATATGCTTATGTTTATCCTAACGAGACTTTAACCATACTTTTATACCCCTCTATTGACTATCTCAAGAACACAACATTTGTTGATCTTTACCTCGGCAACATTAGTATCTCATACAGCACCTCTGATGTTCTCTCACTGACGAACTCCTCGGGAATAGCAGGTCGTGTTCCTCTTCCGCTGTATCTAAAGTTCTCCTCTCCGGGAAGGGGGATAAGCATCACTGGAAATGCGCTCTTACTTCAGCTCTGGAAGGGACGGGCTATAGTAAATGAAAGTAGCATGCCTGTGTGGCTTTACTTTCAGGTTGCCTCCGTAAAACCTGAGGATATCCATCTGAAGTTCGGCAGATACTCATCACTC
>WAKU01000086.1 GCA_015523195.1 Thermococcus sp. | reverse complement strand
GGAACCGTGTCCATCGGGCCAGAAGCTTCCGCCCCACGTGTGGACGGCGGGGGCGGTTCAAACAGCATAAATGGCACTATTAGGGTCAGCCCCAGCTATCAGATCTTTGGGGCGGCACTCAAAGTTTTCCCTGAGGAAGTTGTTGGTGGGGGGCCGGTTTACTTTACTGTTGAGGTTAGGAATTATGAGAGTGGGGTTCTTTCGCTGGTTGGTTTTGTTGAGGATGAGAGTGGAGCTGTCATCAAGAGGATTGATGGTTTAGAGGGGAGGATTCCGGCTAACGGGGAGAAGAACATCACCTTCTCCTACACGGTTTACGGTGCTGGGGAGCATACTTTCAAACTCTTCCTCGACAATTACGATGGAAAACCCAACGGGGAAGGGGAAGAACACTGGAGCAAGACAACAGTAGAAGTGAATCCAGTAGGAAACATAATAGCCAATATGAGCTGTAATCCGGCGGTGGTTCCTTTGGGTGAGTCAACCACGTGCACTGTTCACCTTGGATTGAGGAGGCCTGCCACAGTAACCTTAAATCTGGAGGAAGTGGATTTCGGTGGGAAGAAAGTGTGGCCTGACGGACTGAGTGGTGTGATAGTTAGTAGGAAAACTGTAACCCTGACCCCAACAAACATGCAGGAGGACTTAACAATAACCATAGATATAAACGACGAGCTTGCGGATTATTACTTTGGAAAGCCTATTTATAAGACATATCTTGGTAAGTTTGTTGGGCACTCCTATTTAATTGAAGCAAAGTTCACTGAGCTGAATTATCCAGTTTCAGACGTGATAACTGTAGTTCCCTTTAAAGGAGATGAAACCGATGGCATTATAAACTACGGATTGACTCTAACAGAGATTGGTGGTTTTGTCAGGACAGCTGTGTCCTCAGATCCTGTGGGAATATTAATAACCCTTGGCGTTTATGGAGTAACACATGAAAACGACATTCAGTGGACACTCGAGGAGATTATTGGGAATGGGCACTTCCCGCAGGAACAGGATAACAACGATGTTGTTGGGGAGTGATGGAGTATGTTCGACTTATCAATTTTCATCTTTTTGACTCTTATTTTTGTTGTTAGTTATTTTTTCGGTGGCGTCCTAGGTAGCATCTCCGGGTTAGTTGTATGGCTTTCTTTCATAGCTTCTCTGGAGTATGGGGCTCATTCAGATATTCAAGCGGCATATATGTCAATTCTCCTGTGGTTGATGGCGTTGGGATTGGCCATATGGTATAGATTGTTTCCGGAAAAAAAGATTAACAATCTAAGTGCACTCCTTCTTTCATATCTTCCTCCAGCGGGCGTGTTTTTTGTAATGAGTACCAATAAACTCGCTCAATATACAGGGCTTCTCTACATTTTGTTGATTTTGGTTCTGCCCTATAAGAGGATTTCTCAGAGTTTCTCTTTGAACAACCGGAACAAAGTCTTTAAGTTAGCAATGGGAATTCAAATTTTAGTTGTTGTGGTTATAGTCCGATCTTTATATGTACTCCCCTATGCTGTGGTGCTCGGGTGGTGGTATAAGATAACTGCAGGGTGTAAACGTAACGGATCTCCATGACTGGTTGTTTGCTCCGACACCAGACACAGGAAATGACGGAAACGATGTAACAGGAGGGTGAGGCAAATGGGAACTCGTGAGTATTATACTTTTTCCCTACTTTCTTATATTTCAGTCTACTTGTTTGTTACGTCAATGGGATTTTTTATTTATGTGGATAACCCCCAGGAGGAAATTTACTGGGACGTTATGGCGTATGTTATACTATTTGCATTGCTCGTGCCCTCACTTTTAGGGGCCCTCCTCTTCAAGCGTTCCTATCCGTCTGAACTACTAAAGCTCAAGATACTATCAAGTTACATCAGTTTGGCTCCTCTCTTGGCCCTTACCCCATGGGCTGGAGGTTTTAGTGGTGTGGGAATAATCCTCCTTGGTTACCTGCTGTTGTACGCCAGTCTATTTACAGTTGCTTGTTCATCATACAGGAAATATACAGTGTTTATTAACATGACAGCGGCACTGCTGTTCATGCTTGGGCTAACGCTGAGGTTTGGAGACTGGGCTTGGCTTTCCTTTGCGGTTGGGGCGGGGGGAGGTTTCTACGGACTCCTAAAGGAATTTTTCGATGAGGACGCAATAACAATCGAGAGAAAGGCAATGAGAATGCCGGTCATTGCGTTTCTCTCACCGGTGCTGTACCATGGGTTAACAGTTGCGTTTTTCGCAGGTAAATCGGCGTGGTCGTTCCTCATCTTGGATTCGGTTCTGCTTTTGGTTGTTTTTGAGTTAAGAGAGGGTAAAAGCAGTATTCAGGTAATCAGAGTCTCTTGAGGTGAAATCCTTGAACGGGACGGAACTGAAGCAGATAGGATTTGAATGCGATGACCTACTGTAGGACTGGATAGAGAACATCATTATACTATACATAGGGGTTGGTAGTGCCCGGATAACTCAAAACTCAGTGCAGGCGGCAATAAGTGGAGCTATATTTGTTGGGGGGACTGTTGCAGCAGTAGTAGGATTTGTTATCTCCGCTCCCGCTTTAACTGTTATGGGAGCGGTATCTTTCTTTGTGGGGCTATATCAAACGGTAGGGTGATGCGGATGAAGCCTCCCGTATGTGGGTGGTGGATTGCACCTCACTTCCCTGTTAAACCGGAAGCTCAGGCCCCTTGCAGTGGCCACACTTGATTGCCTTCCCTTCGCTTTGTCAATTTCACTGCTGCTTCAGTGCCCATCATGGGTTTCGATCACCTACACGGGAGTCTTCTTGATCCCTTGGATAACGAACTAATACATGGACGGCGTTGCCGAAAGAGGGGCAGAATAAGGCGTTTCACATGAACAGATCTTAGCTCTCTTTTACACTGCCAAAGACCTGTTTCCATCTGCAAGCCCTTGCCCTCGATCCTGTTTTGTGTGAAAAATGTTATAACCTCTGAGGACGAACGTTCATACGTGCGGTATCCGGCCTTCATCAGCCGTGCACCCCCGCGGCCGCCGGCCGGGTGCCGCACATCACTTTCTACCCTCTAATTGATGGTTTCCGCAGAAAGGCTCGACCGAATCAAGGGGGGTTGCCTCAGAGATTTAACAAAGCGCCTTTCTGGTGCCCCGGCCGGGATTTGAACCCGGGGCGCGGGCTCGAAAGGCCCGCATGTTTGACCGGGCTACACCACCGGGGCCCGATATTAGGGGAAGGAGAGCGTTTAAAAACCTTTCGCACTCACTACCCGCCCGGGGGAAGCGCTTCCAGTTAGCTGTGGCACTGTGAGAGTTACCCCACCCATCCCTTTTTAAGCACGTCAGCCAACTTAACGATGCCCCCGCGCGAGGACCCCGGGGAGAATGAACCGGGGGGCGATGTGGGGGCTACAGCCCGGTCTCAGCGAGGTCCCCGCGGGAGGGCTTTCCGCGTTACGGAGCGCGATGACCGCGGGAAACCCAGACCGGGCACAAAAGGCCCGCCTGGGTTAACCCGTCTGAGTCCGCCGTCAGGCACTGATGAGGGCGGGGGTTACGGGCGGGCCACACTTCTTGAGAACAGCGCCCGCTCTAAGCTTCTCCAAAAGGGGAATGGAATCACGCTTTCAGTGGCAGAAGTGACTTGGAACTGGCTTTAGTACGCCATCTCCCCTTTATAACCCATAAATTGAGAAGAGAACGTCAGATGAGTTCGACTTCGTAGGAGACCGCGTTGAACTCCCTCATCCTTTCCCTCGCTATCCTATCAGCCTTCTTGAAATCGTTTGCGGGCACTACGATCTCCCACGGCATCTCCCTTTCCCGATAGTAGAGTATTCTCGCCAGCATTCAATCACCCCCAATGTATCACTTTGGGTGAGAAGCATGGGATCCCTTTTAAAAGCTTTACTGTCCTTAAAAATACCCCAATGAACAAAAAACAGCGAGCAGAAATAGACAATGGAGAACATAAAAGGGCCTCAGCCAAGTAGCTCAAGCTCAAAGACCATTGCGTTCCTCTTCTTCATCTCTTGGACGGCTTTTCGCCTTGCCTCATCGGAGTTCTCAGCCTCGAAGACGATGTGCTCCCCGTGGTGCTTTCCGCCGTGGAGTGTCAGCCCCCACTTCATCCTATCACCGGCAACCCACACATCATTGGGTAAATTTAAAAAGTTAATGGGCCCCTCAGCTGCTCACGACCCACTTCTCCGGGAGGAACCGGAAGAGCAGCACCAAGGCCACGCCGCTTCCCACGGCTATCGGGTTGAGCGTTGCCGAGACAATGCCTACAAGTCCGGCAAGGCCCCTCCACTCAAGCCTCAGGTGCTTTCTGAACCAGCCCGTGAACGAGATGGCGAGCAGGTACATGACGAGCAGTGTCCCGAAGAGGTCGTAGAGGACTTGTCCCGTTGTCAGGAGCGTCCAGTGTTTAACTGTTATAATGAACATCTCGGGGTGGGTGAAGTAGATGTAGGGCCCTATGTAGCCGGCCACTGCATAGCGGACCGCGTTTAAGGCAGTCTTCCAGAAGTCGCCGCCGGCAAGCGCTGAACCCGCATAGCTCGCGAGGGCAACCGGCGGGGTTATATCGGCCAGTATCCCGAAGTAGAAGACGAAGAAGTGGGCAGCTAAGAGGGCGATGAACGTTCCAAAGCCCGGAACGAGCTGGTTGTAGGGGGCTATGTTGTGCACCGCCTGGTATATCGCGGGCGCCATGACGAGTGAGGTTATGATATAGTTTGCGGTCGTTGGAACGCCCATTCCGAGGATCAGGCTGAATATCATCGTAACTATCAGGAGGAGCCAGAGGTTTCCGCCGGTGATGGCCGCCATTTTGTAACCGAGGGAGTTCGCGAGGCCGGTTATCGTTAGGGAGCCCTGGATCAGGCCCGCGCTCGCCGCCGCAAGCATAACAGCTGTGCTCGTCTTGCCGGCTTCTATCATGGACTCGTAGGTAGCGGAGTACATGCTCCTTCCACCCGGACTCTTCGAGATGAGGCCGACTACGAGTGAGAATATTATTCCAAAGATTCCCGTCAGGAAGAGGAGGTTCTCCTTGCTCATACCGATGGCCTGGCCGAATGCTATGAAGAGCAGGAAGAGCAGGGTTATGTAGAGCTTCTCGTTGAACTCCGCCCATTTCTTTACGGCCGCGAGCCCTATCATGGCGAGCGATGTCGCGAGGAGGATCTGCCATCCGTATCCGAGGAACATCAGTGTGGTGCCGAGTAACACCACCCCAACGTACAGCGCTTCGTTTCCTTTTATCTCATCTTTGGAGACCCATGCAACCCAGATGGCAACTCCGAGTGAAGATATTGCCGAGATGTGGGCGGGGATTCCCCAGACGAGGGCGACCGTGATGACGACTATCGGAAGGAGTATGTAGCTCTTCCGGATGAAGTAGTCGAGCGGTTTGAAGTGCTCCCGGGGCATGCCCTTAAGACCTAACCTCTTGGTCTCCCTGTCTATGAAGAGATAGACCCCGGAATAGTAAACGAGCGCCGGGATGACGGCCGCGATTATGATCTTGTTGTAGGGGACGCCCAAGAACTCGGCCATTATGAAGGCAGCGGCACCCATTATCGGGGGCATCAGCTGTCCGCCTGTTGAGGACACGGGCTCAACGGCTCCGGCTATCTCCGGTGGGTAGCCGGCCTTCTTCATGAGGGGTATCGTAAAAGTCCCAGTTGTGAGGACGTTTGCCACGCTCGATCCGCTCACCGTTCCCATCAGACCGCTTGCTATGACGGCGGCCTTTGCGGGCCCACCGGGCCTCGACCCGAATAGGCTTATCATGAACTCGGTTATGTAGTCGCTGATGCCTATCTTCAGCAGGAATGCTCCGAAGAATATGAATGCGAAAACGTAGATGGTCATGACGTAGAGCGGAGTCGCAAAGAGCCCCTCGCTCGCTAAGTACATGTGCTCCGTGAACATCTTCCAGTTGAACCCTACGTTATGTATGGCGTAGACGAGGAAGACCAGGACAACTGCAGGTAAGACCCATCCGATCACGCGTCTCGTCGCCTCCAGGACGATCCCTATGGCGAGGAGGCCGAATATAATGTCGTACCAGTAAACGTCCGCCGTTCTCGCGTATGCAGGATACCTGAAGAACAGGTAGAACATTGCTATCAGACTTAGAGCTATGAGAGTGTAATCCAGTAGGCTGACCTTTTCCAAGTACTTCTTGGAGCGCTTGAGGGGGTAGAGGAGGAAAGCTATGACGAGTATCATGGCCAGGACGAAGGCTTCACCCTGTTCGCTCTGGAGTGCGTAGAGAAGGAAGGAGAGCTTTATGCCGACCCTCGAGAGCATGTCGTAGAAGGCGCCGTTGAAGTTGAATATGAAGAGGATTTCGTAGATACCGATGAGAACCGCGGCGATCGTCACGATTCTCTCCAATGAAGGCGGCAGCTTTCTCGTCCTGCTTATGGCCTCCTCAAGCTTTTCCACATCTATTCCTTCGTTTTTTTCAACGATCTCACTCATTCTCAGCACCTCCCCAGCATTACAAGCAGGAGCGGGCATCTCTCAACCCGTATGTGGACGAGTTCCGGACCCTTAGGGGTCAGTACGGTCCTGTTGTTCACGCTTATTTTAGCCCTGTTGAAGGGTATGAACCAATAGTCAAGGCTCTTCCCGAGGGGCTGATCGATCTTCTTGTAGTAGTAGCCGTCTTTGAGGCCCTGGATGTCCTCTGGGAGACCTGCCCCGAAATCACTCCAGAGCATCTCCCTCACGAACATCCCGCTGGAGTTCACCTCTATGATCTCGATGACCTCGCTGTGCTCAACGCTGTGGTTGTACTCTATCCTCATCCATAGGTCCCCCACGGGAGCCACGTATGAATTGTTAGAATCGGTAATCACGAGGGCATTGACGGGGAAGACGAGAAGAACGGAAACCGCCAACAAAAGAAAGAGAAAGGCCCTGCGCAAGGCGTTCACCCACTGGGCGGTTTGATCTTGTCGGGTACGGTTATCCCCTTGTCCTGGTAGTACTTGTAGGCGCCCGGATGGAGCGGAATGCTCATTCCGTCGAGGGCCGTGTTGAGGCTTATGAAGCGGGCCTTCTGGTGGACGGCCCTGAGCTGGTCGACGTTGTCAAAGAGCACCTTGGCCATGTTGTAGACAACGCTGTCCGGGAGGTCCGCGCTGGCAACGAGAATTGCCTTAACTGCCACCGTCGGAGTGTCCTCAGTCATTCCCTTGTAGGTGTCCTTCGGGAGGTTCTGCCTGACGTAGAAGATGTAGCCCTCGCTCTTGAGCTTGTTGAGGATGTCGTCCGGGATCGGGATGACCCTGACGGGTGTCGTAACCGCTATCTGGGTGATTGCCGGGGTTGGTGCGCCCGAGACTATAACGGCCGCGTCTATCTGGCCGAGCTTGAGGGCCTGGGCGGCCTCGCTGAACTTCTGGTTGACCTTCTGGATGCTGTCCCAAACGCCCGCGGCCTTGAGTATCTGCTCGGCCGCGACTGCGGTTCCGCTTCCGGGGGCACCTATCGCGACCTTCTTGCCCTTGAGATCCTGGAGGGTCTTTATGTTGCTGTCCGCTTTAACGACGAACTGAACCGTCTCGGGATAGAGAGCGGCGACGCCGCGGAGCTTCTTTATGGCTTTGCCTTGGAACATGTAGAGGCCGTTGTAGGCGTAGTAGGCAACGTCGTTCTGCATTATTGCAGCCTGGGCATCCCCGTTTCCGATTGCCTTGGCGTTTGAGACGCTCGCGCCGCTGGTCACTGCCTTGGCCTTAATTCCAGCCTTGTCGAGCAGCTCGGCGTACTTTGAACCGAGCGGATAGTAAACACCGCTGGTTCCACCGGTGTAGAGTGTTATGGTTCCCGAGTAGGTGGAGCTTGTTGGGCTGGAGCTCGTGGAGCTGGAACTTGTTGGGCTGGAACTTGCTGAACTGGAGCTTGTTGGGTTAGAACTTGTTGAGCTGGTGCCTCCACCGCCAAGACAGCCGCTGGCGACGAGTGCAAAAACCAAAATTGCAACGATTCCAATGGATTTCCACTTCATGTTCATTCACCCCAATCATGTCCCCCTAGGTGTAAGGTTAGGGACACTTCAGAACATCTCTAAGCACGTGCCCGGTTATATACTTTGCGGTCGTAAAGTTTTACAACGGTGTTAACCAAAAGATACCCACAACATCCAGGTTAGTCAAAAAATTCTGCAGTATAAGAACAGAAAGTGCGAAAATATTGCACAAACATCCGGATTACCCGACCAGAACACTTTACAAAAGTAAACATTCATTCTGCCCTTATCACGATCTCGATCTTCCTGCCCTCGCGGTAACCTTTCATGGCCGAGAGCATGCCCTTTACCGTCTTCTCAACGAGCTCCTGGACCCAGTCCTTCATGGGGAGAACCTGCCCGTCTATCTTCACGGTGACTTTAGGCTTTGAGCTGAGAACAACGCAGTCCTTCAGGGTTTTCTCGCCCCTCACTATCATCCTCGCCATCTCGGCGCAGTTGAAGCCGCAGAGGCCGCAGTCTATGTTGGGGAGCATAAAGGCCCGTCTCTCGACGAGGTCTGCTAACTTCTCCGGCTCCTTCGTGGCGTCTATAACCGGGAGGCCGTCTGCCTTTTCGATTCCGCTCCCGGCTATGACCCCGCTGACCGCTATGGCGAGGCCGTCGTTGAGCTCCCCAACCTCTTCCCTGCTCCTCGCACATATAACTTTGGGAACGTGCTGGATCGACTTGAAGCCCTCTAAGAGGAGGAAGTCAGCTGAGACCGTGGAGAGGAGGGCGTTAACGTCTTTGGCCCTGAAGAGGAGTGCATCGGTGTCCTCAGCCCTCACCACTACCTCGTCGGCAACCCGCGAAAAGCGCCATGTGTCGCTGTTCTCCCTGTCAAAGCTCGTGTGCATGCTCTTCGCTATCGCGACCCGGTAGCCCCTCTCCTTGAGAGCTTTTGCAACGGCTTCAACTGTAGTTGTCTTCCCGCTCTTCTTAAAGCCCACGAAAGCCACTGCCCTCATGCTACCACCCTAAAGGAGGGTTATCCAGTTGAGGTCGTCTATCTTGACCATCAGCTCCCTCGCCTTGTTGCCGGCGTAGTCCGTGACGTCCCTGAGGAGGATCACTTCCTCGTCGAAGTCCTCTAAGACGCCGGAAAAGCTCGCGTCGCTCCCTATTCCAACCGCTACCCTCTTCCCCTTCCAGCTCCCCAAGGTTTTATCGAGGAGGTACTGCTTCTCGCCCATCCTTTCACCCAAGAACCAAAGGTCTATAAGGCTTTTTAGCCTTTTCTCGACGGTGGTGTTATGAGGCTCGTAACTAAAAGCGAGAAAGTCAAGGAAAGGCTGTCGGCGGAGTTCAGGGAGAAGGGGATCTCCTTCGAGGTCAAAACTCACGCGGGAAGCGAGAGCTTCATAGGCTACGTCATTGAGGGAACCTTAGATGGGATAAAAGCCGCAATAGAGGGAATGGAAGGTGTGGATAGGGATAGGCTGATGGAAGGCTACACCAGCTTTAAGGAGAGCGTGGAGCACGTTTTGGAACACCTTAAGGGCGGTGAAAACGTTGAAGCCCTGCTCTCTGAGGGGCCCTGGGTCGGCGAAGTCCTCGACCAGCTCATGAGGGCCGGTGTTATTGAGTACTCCGATGGGGCAGTCCGTCTTAAGGATGGTGCGGATGTGGAGGGGGTGAAGTTCCAGTTCAAGTTCCCCTACGACCTCGTTGAAAACCCCGAGGCAGTTGAGAAAGCGACCAAGCAGTTCGTTTTCACGGATCTAACGATGGAGTACGAGTTCGACATCGGGGAGCTGGACATGGGAAGGATAAACGAGGCAGTGACGATAGCTGGGAAGTACTTTGAAGAGGGCCCGCTGCTCAGGGTGTACTTCGGTCTGATAAGCAGGGCCATAGTGGCGAGGGAGCTGTTGAAGGCCCTGGGGAACGGAAGGGTAGAAGCTGAGAGGTTCGTTAAGCTGTTCACCGGAGCCCTGCCGGTTGAGATACCCACTGAGAAGGGCAGCCTCGTTATAAACTCGTCGAGGGAGTTCATCTGGGAGCTCCTCCGCTTACTTGAGAGGAGGGGGTACGTTAGAATAAAGGGCGGAACGATCAGAAAGCTCAGGGACATCGATTGACTGCTGGTGCGGGGGACGGGATTCGAACCCGCGAACCCCTGCGGGACGGGACCCTAAATCCCGCGCCTTTGACCAGGCTCGGCAACCCCCGCGCGCTCCCGGATTACCCCGCGACCTTTAAAAATTTTGGGCTTGCGGTGGAAGGAGAGGAACGGGAGACTCATGTAACCCTCTTCAGTCCGTCTTTTTTCACAATGTATGTATCCTCGTGCTTTATCGCGCCCTCGGGGATCATCAGCGGTGCATGGATAATGCTGAGCACCATGTTCTCCTGAACCTTCGCCGCCCTCGTCGGGACGACGATGGTCGGCATCGGGAGCTCTTCTATCAAGAGGCCAACGCCGTGTGTGTAGCCGGCGATGTAGGCATCGCCAAAGCCCCTCCCCTTGAAGAAGTCCGCGAGCTTTCTTTCAACGGCGTTGAGCGTGACCCCTACTTTAGTCTCCTCAAGGGCGAGCGTGAGGGCCTCTTCCTTGACCTCTATTGCCCTCCTGACCCTCTCGCCGGGTTCTCCGATCAAGAAAGTCCTCGCGGTGTTGGCGTAGTAGTGGTTCCAATCGGCTCCGATGACGACGGTAACGACGCCGTTCTCCTTAACCCTGAGGTCTCTGAAAGGCTCTGCGTGTGCCCGTGGAGTAGTTGAGACGTAGACCTTTGGATCCTCGCTTCCGCCGAGCATGAGCTCTCTCACAACCTCAGCCGCGATCTCAAGCTCGCTCTTCCCAGGTTTTATGGTCTCCTCCGCGACGGCCATGCCCCTCTGTGCTATCTTTCCAGCTTTTCTGATGTTGTCGAGCTCCCACTCATCCTTTATCATCCTCAGCCTCATCGTCAGGTCGAGCACGTCAACGATCTCGACCGTCGGGTTGAGCCTCTGGAAGAGCTTGTAGAAGAGCAGGTAGGCGTCCCTCTCCACACTGAACTCAAGGCCGACCCTCTGGAAGCCGTTCGTGTGTATCCAGGTCACCACTCCAGCCATGAGATCCTCGACGCGCTGGAATTCAACAACGTTCTCTACCCAGCTCCTCTCCCTGAAGAGCTCGGCCTCGCCCTTGACGACGTAGACTACCGGCTCTCCCTCCGCAGGGATGAGGAGACTCGGGCGAAGCCATTTCGTGCCCGTGAAGTAGATGAAGCTCGAAAGCGTCCTTATGACGGCCCCGTCTATGCCGTTCTCCTGAAGGAGCTCCTGGAAGCGCTCAACCCGCTTCCTGAATATCCTTTCGCTTCCCCTCATATCAATCCCTCCAGTCGAGCAGCCTCTTTTCCCCCTCTATCCTTTTATACGGTTCGATGTCCATCGTCATTTCGAGCGTTCCGATGTACTCGCCGTTCTCGTCGAAGAGGGGCAAGTACCTGATGTAGACGTACTTTTCTCCAAGCCTGAGCCAGAAGGTGGCTTCTTCCTTCCTGCCTTCCTTGAAGGCCTTGAGGATCTTGTTCACGATGTGGACGCTCTTCGGTGGGTGGCAGAGCTGGACGGGCCTGCCGAGGACTGATAAAGTCCTGTCGAATATCCTCTCCCCGGGTGAGAAGAAGCGGACGCGGTCGTCCCTGTCTATGAAGGTCACATCAACCGGAAGGGCCTCGAAGATGGCCTTGAGTTCCTCAACGCTCACGTAGCCCGTTCCAAGGTCTATGTCCCCATCCCGCTTGAGCTGGGCCCTGTCGAACTCAAGTGGCTGGCCTTTAAGTGCCTCCTGAACCTCCTTTGGAAGGTTCAAAAGCTCCTCAACGCTCAGTTCCGGGTTAATTTCCCACGGGTGAAGCGGCCTGACGCCATCATCCGGATCCCAAGCCGGCGGGTCAACCTTGTAGAAGCCGATCTCTTCCTCCTGCATCCTAATTGCCATCCACTCGCCCTCGCTGAGTAAAGCTCTAAGCGTCGGATAGTAGATGTTGTTCTCCCTGAAAACCATGTCACTGAGAGCGAAGGAAGCTTCGCTTGCCTTGTTCTTAAAGCGCTCGGCGAACTCCTCCCAGGGCATCTCGTCCCTCTTCCTCAAAAGGCCGGCGAGATACCTGATCATGAACCTTATCTCGTCGTGCTTCGTCCAGAGGACGGTCGCTATCGCCGTTAAACCCCTCCGTTCGATGTATGGGAATGTAAGCATCTCCTCGCGGTTGTAGTGGGTGAAGCCGACCTTTCTTAAATCATTCACTATCTCCTCAAGGACGCCGAGGATTTCCTCCCTCATGCGCCCGTCCTTTGTGGTCGCCAAAGTCCTCGCGTAGAGGTTGAGCATCTCCGCATCTTTCATTATCTCCTTGTTCTCCTGGTAGAGGGTCTTGAGCGGATGGCCGTCCGGCAAATTTTTCTCCTCAAGCTCGTCAGTACCTTTGACCGCCTCGCGGAAGAGCTCGACGTGTAAGTCGCACATCTTTGCTATGTCTTTCGCCGAGATCCCTTCCTTCACGAGCTCCTGCTCGATGAGGGGTATCTCGAGGGGTGAGATACCGCTTAGAACCTGTCTGAACTCCTCCTTGAGCGTTTCAACGCTTTCTCCCCCATGAATCTTAAGGAGAAGCCTCTTGAGCTGCTCCTTTTTGTATTCGCGAGTGTTGAGCAGTTCGGTCATTTTCGCACCTCATGACGAGTGTCATGTCCACGCTTATAAGCATTTTTGGACAAATTTGCCCAATAAAGTTTATATTCCGCGCGTCATAAATGAGGTGGTGGAAAAGATGCTGTTGGACGTGCGCGGTCTTAAAGCTCCGCAGCCGGCCTTGATGATAATCGAGGCCCTGGAGAAGCTCGGAACTGGAGAAACACTCGAAGTAATCGGCGACAAGCCCTTCGTGGATATACTGCCCAAGCTTGAGGGAGCGGGCTATGATGTCGAGGTAAAGGAAACCAGCGGCCTGTTCGTGCTCAGGGTTGCCAAGACCGAAAAAGCCCGGAAAGTTGAGATCGAGGCCAAGGAGTGCGATAACAAGCTGGAGGAAATAAGGGAGGACACCAACGTGGCCAAACTGCTGAAGGCATATCCGGAGTCCCTCAGAATCCTCGTGAAGTACGGCTTCTCCCCGCTTGAGAACTCGATGATGAGGAAAACCCTCGCGAGGACGATAACCCTGAAGGGTGCTAAAAAGCTCATCGGGATGAGCGATGAAAAGTTTAGGGAGATGATGGCAGAACTTAGGGCCCTTGAAAAGCCTTAAATATTCCACCCGTCATAGTGGGCAACATGAGAACCAGCGCCTTTGAAGTCGCCTCGCGCTACGTTTACCCCGCCCTGAGGGGGAGGCTCGTTAAAATCCTCAGGGGGAAGGGTCTCAAGCAGGCGGAGGTGGCAGAGCTCCTCCACATAACGCAACCGGCGGTCTCGCGGTACCTGCGAAAGGAGAGGGGGGCCCTGGTTGAGCTCTCTTCCTTCCCCGACCTTGAGGAGAGACTGCGCTCCCTCGCGAACGAGATAATCGAGAAGAGACCGGATGAATACTGGATACACGCCCGGCTCGTTGAGATAACCCTCTACGGGCTTGGTAGGGGCTATTTCTGCCGGTTCCACGCACTGATTGACCCGGAGCTTAATCCCGATGAGTGCAGGGTCTGCCTTGAGCTCTTCGGACGATAACCTGCCGCCCTCATCCGATCGCTTGAAAATTGGGCCCCCATTAGAGAAAGCCCGTCTTTTTAAGGCCCCTCGCATTTAATTCCTCGTCTATTACACCCCTGACTGTACTCTCAAGGGCCTCCGAGACGAGTTTGTCGAGGAGTTCTTTCATGCTGTCTATATCGTGCCTCATGCCCTCTAAGAGTTTTATGTACTCCCTCGCCATCTCAAGCTGCCCCTCCTGCCTGACGATCTGCTCCTTCAGGTGTTCGAAGTCCTCCTTCATGACCTCGCAGCGCCTCAGCTCCCTGTTGGCGTCGTCGAGCTGGAGCCTCAGCTGCGAGTTCTCCTCCTTCAGCTCCTTTATCAGGCTTTCTTTTTCCCTGAGCTGTGACTGGAGGCTCTCGTACTCCTCGCTGACCTGGACGAGTCTTTCGATCTCCCTGAGGGGTGGAACCTGTCCGTCCCCGAGAACTATCACGTCGGGCCCGACGTTCACTATGTCCCTGGGCTCGATCCTGAGCTTTGTCTCGTTGGAGAATATCCCCTGCCCCTTTCCGAGGTTCTCGACGACTTTCATCTTGAGGATGAAGAAGAACTTCGGCCCCTCGACCTCAACGTTTATGTCCGTCACGTACCCGAGTATCTTCCCCTTCGTTAAGGAAACCGCGAACTTGTTGACGAGCTGATTCGCCCGATCCCCACCCGATGCCAAAGACACCACCTGTAATATAGGTGGAGAGGATGTACTTAACCTTTCCGCAGGTTGTTTCCTGGCGACTTCGCGTACCTTTCAAAAGTTAAAAGATCAGAACGCTTCGAGGACAACGTGGGTGTTGGTTTCCTTTACCCCGTCCATGGAGGCTATCTCCTCAAGTATTTCGTCGAGCTGGCTCTTGTCGGCCTCTATGATGAGATCGACGTCGCCGGTGACGCGGTAGACCCTCTTTATCCTGAGGCCCTTTATCCTCTCGTAGATCCCCTTCCTCTTCGTCGGCTCTATGCGCACGAACACGAAGACGTCCCCCCTCCTTTCGCCGAGCAGCTCAAGGCCCTTCTCAGTCAGGTCTATGAAACCCCTCCCCGTCCTTATGTAGCCGAGCTCCTTGAGGACCTTGAGATGGTTGCTCAGGGCCTGCCTTGTTATGCCGAGCTCATCCGCCAGTTCGTCCTGCGTCTTCTCAACGGTGTGAACCTCTATCGTTTTCCCCTCATCGTAAAGCTTCCTCAGCAGTCTCATCTGCTTTGGGGTTAACTGGTTCTGCATTGGCCTCCCCCATCCCGGTTACGGTCTTGCTATTTTAAACCTTTGCCTTGGGTTTTGTAAAGCGGGTGAAGGACTGGGACGGAGAGGTTTATAAGGCTATCGGGTTTTCATATCTGGGGTGAGGGGGTGCAGGCGGTTAACAAAGCTGACTACACCGAGGACGTCCCCCGCGATAGGCTCGAGCTCGTAGAGCGCTTGGCGGCCATGCAGGGCGGGACAGTGATGTTCGTGGGTGATGTGGACAGCGGAAAGACCACGGCGGTGAAGTTCGTGGCGAGATCCCTCCGGGAGCTCGGCCGTTCCGTAGCCGTTGTTGACAGCGACATAGGCCAGAAGAGCCTGCTCCCTCCAGCAACGGTGAGCCTGGCACTTATGGACGGGTCCAGCGGCTCAGTTGAGCCCAAACCCTTAGCCCACTACTTCATAGGAACCACAACCCCCTCGCAGTACCTGGCCGAGATGGTTGTTGGGGTCGGAAGGCTCTGGGAGATCGGTTCTAAGGTTGCTGATTACGTCCTGATAGACACAACGGGCTACGTAAGGGGCGCCGGGGCGGAGCTCAAGCGGCTCAAGATGGAGCTCATAAAGCCAGACGTCGTTGCAATAGTTGGAGATGACAACGGCCTCGCGGCCCTCGCGGCCCGCTTCAGCGACGTCGTGATCCTTGAGAGGAGCCCAAGGGCTAAGAGACATGGCCCTGGAGAGAGGAGGGAGATCAGAAGGGCCAAGTGGAGGGAGTACTTCTCCCCTTCGAGGTACGTGGAGGTGGACGTCCACGAGATGAGGATCAGTGGAACCAGCCTCTTCTCTGGGAGGGCCCTTACTAAGGAGGAAGCGGAACTGCTCTCAAGGCTCTGCGACTGGGTTGTCCTCGCGGGGTGGGAGTCCGGTGGGGTCTACACGGTGGTGAAGGCGGGGGAAGACAGAAAACCCTGCAGTCGGTCGGTTCTCAGGGCGATCGATTTTGAAACACTGAGCAACCTCCTCGTTGGCTTTATTGATGGGAACGGCCTCTGTCTCGGGCTCGGCATAATAAAGTGGCCCCGCCTAAGTGAGGGGAAGCTTGAGATCCTAACTCCCGTTTCGGAGGATGAGCTCTCCAAGGCGGAGGAGCTTCGCTTCGGCAGGATCAGGGTCACTGAAGGGGGAGAGGAGCTGGGGCTCATCCGGAGGGAGGAGCTTTAAAAGACTGTTGAGGTCAAAGGTGAGTCAAATGGAAGTGAAGGCCTTCATTGAGATAACGAGGCCCCACAACTGCACGCTCGCCGGGGTGGTTGGAATACTCGGCTCGGTGGTGGCGGTGGGCCACCTGCCCGGACTTCTGAAGACAGTCCTCGTGTTCCTCGTGGTTGCCCTTGGCTGCGGCGGGGGTAACACGATAAACGACTACTTCGACTACGAGATAGACAAGATAAACCGACCGGAGAGACCGCTGCCCCGGGGCGCTATGGAGAGACGAGTTGCTCTCTACTACTCAGTTTTCCTCCTGTCGGTGGGCCTCTCACTCGCCCTCCTAATAAACCCCCCCGCCTTCCTCCTCGCGGTTCTCGCGTACGTGACGATGGTGCTGTACGCATGGAAGCTGAAGCCCCTCCCCTTCGTCGGGAACCTCGCGGTCGCGGCCCTCACCGGGGCGACCCCCCTCTACGGTGCGGTGGCGGTGGGCAGGATAGGGCTCGCCGGAACCCTCGCCCTCTGCGCCTTCCTCGTGAACGTTGCGAGGGAGGTGATAAAAGACGTGGAGGACTTCGAGGGCGACTCCCTCAAGGGGGCGAGGACGCTTCCCATAATCCTCGGAAAGAGGAGGGCCTCGGTAGTGGGTTCTGCCTTTGGTATCGCAACAGTTATAGCATCGTTCCTTCCGATAAAGGGTGGGGTCGGCTTAGGCTACTACTCGATGCTACCAGTGGACGCGCTGATCCTCTACGCCTCACTGATAATCCTCCGCTCCCAGGACAGGAAGACCGCCCACCGCTCCCAGATACTCTTAAAGGTCAGCATATTCCTCGCCGTACTGGCGTTCCTTACGGCCGCACTCGTGAGGTGATAGGATGAACTTCAAGGATGAGCTCGTCAGGAAACTTGAAGGGGAAGGCCTCTGGACTGTGGTAACCTTTAAAACCCCCCACGGACCGGGAAGAACCCTCCGGGACATTGAGGAGGCGGTTAAAGACGCTGGATGGAGGGTGACCTTCCGGGCCAACTGGTGGACCGCTGACATTCCCTACGGCCTCCTCAGGATGGACCTAAGGAAGGACGGAAGGGAGAAGATAGTACTCGGAAAGTGGATACTCGGGGAGGAGTACAGGCTGATAAGGATAGAGAACATGGATTTAGAAAAGGGGAGGGACGAGTTCTTCAGGATGGTGGACAGCATAACCTCGACCCTCATCCACGATCCGGTCATAAGGACAATGAGGGAGCAGTACTGAGGGGAAATAAAATACAAGGGTCAGAGGGGCTCGTAGTAGCCTGTCTCCGGCTCGTAGATCTCCCCCTCTGCGAGCAGCCTCGTTACCGCGTCCTCAATGGTCTCCTCGTCGAAGCCCTCCCTTGAAAGCTTCTTTATTATGAACTTGTGGGAGAGCGGCTTTCCCTTCTCCTTCAGGAGGTCGAGAACGGCTTTCTTGGCCTTCTTAAGCTCGGGGTTCTCTTCCTCTTCTTCTGCGGCTTCAACTTCCTCCTCTGGGAACTCTTCCTCGTAGGCTTTGCGTTCGAGCATTATCGCGTACAGCTCGTCTATCGTCACTAAGAGATCCTCGTCAATGCCCTTGTTCTTGGCTATGACCTTGGCCTTTGCCGTTATGCCGTAGCGGTTGTATATGTCGAAGGCTGTCCTCGCCTTAATGGCGTGCTCGGCCTTCTCCTTCAGGGTTTCAAAGCGGTGGAGGATCATCATGTTGGGGTGAACCTTTGAAACTCCCTCCACGAGGATCTGCTTGTCGTCGCGCCATTCCGCGACCTTCCCTATAACCTGGACTATGTCTCCCTTGCTCACGAGCTTCACAAACCTCGTGTCGTCCCTGAAGCCGAGAACCCATATCGTCCCGGTTCCATCGTCTATCTGGAACCTCCCGTAGGTCTCGTCGTCGCTCAGGAAAGGCTCCCTCACGACAGTGGCCACAACCTTTACGCGGTATACCTTCCTCGCGTCCTGGGTTATGAGGTAGTTGGGTTCGAGGTCGCCCTCGCTTTTGACGTAGTAGCCCGTGAGGACGTCATCTATGTAAACCCTGCTCGCTGGGAGGCGCTTTTTCATTCCTCCTCACCTCCAAAGAAAGAGGCCGCAGCTTTTATCAGGGGCAGATACTTTCTCTCAAGCTCCCTTATCTCCTCAAGGGCATCGAGGTCAGCCCCTGTGAAGTCCTGCACTACTTCACCGTAGATGTGGATGCTCTCCTCGTCGCGTATGACCCTCCCGATGACCCTGACGAGCTGGCCCTCCTTCGGGAGCACGTTTTCCTCGCTCTCCACGAGTATGACCCCGGTTCCGTCGTCCACCCAGAAGGTGTAGTCCATCTTGTCTATCTTGAAGGCCTTCCCGATCACGGCCACCCGGGTGTCGTTCTCGGCTATCTCGCCGATCTTCCTCTCGACGGCGGGCTTCCTTCTCCTGAACTTGACTTCCTCCATCTCACATCCCCCCGGCCTCAAACTTCCTGAGGATGGCCTTCAGTTCGCCCCTGATCATTCCGATTTCCCTGTGCGGGTCGACGTCATCCCAGGAGGATGCCCTGAGCACCGTGCCGAAGAACTTGTCCTCGATGACGTTTCCCCTGACGAGTATCTCCCTTCCGAGAAGCCTGTAGAACTCCTCCTCCGCGAGCTTTCTGCTGGCCTCCTTCGGTGTCAGACCCTCCTCGGTGTAGGATTTGATCTTCTCCTCGATTTCGTCCGGTTCGACCCCGAGGAGGCTGGCTGCGTCGTCCCCGAAGAGGGTCACCCTGATGTACCCTGAGCCGTCGTCGAGGCCGAAGTCAACGATAGCTATCTTCACCGGGGTTACCTCCCCGTGCTCGGGGCATATCCACGCGCCGCTGCTCGGGTCGTAGTCCACCTTCCTCCTGCACTCGGGGCAGGCGTTGTAGACTGTGACGCGGTAGACCTTGGCCACTGTGCCCCTGAGCTCGACGAACCTCTCGCCGCCCTGGAGATCGCGTATCTTCGTTCTCCTGTAAGAATAGCTCCTGACCTCCTCAAGGGGGGGTATTTCGCTGACGCGCGGGTCGTCGGTTGGGTTTGCTATCAGCCTGCTCCTGAAGTTCACGTGGAGCTCCACACCGTTTCTCCCCTCCCTCACCGAGGGGTCTATGACCTTCACAACGTCACCGGGCTTGAGCTCGTTGAAGTACTTCCCGACCTGGGAGTCCCAGAGGACGAGCCTCGCCTTTCCGGTCGCGTCGTAGATTATGAGGTTCGCGACGACGCCCCTTCCCCCGTCCTTCCTCGTGTACTCCCTTGGCGGGTACTTCCTCAGGATCCTGCCCACAACGTTGACCCTGCTCATCCCAGGGACGAGGTCGGCTATGTGGAGGGGCTCTTCCTCCCCCTCAATGCTGACCCCTAACTCCTCCGCGAGAAGGAGGGCCGCCGCATGCTCTCCAATTCCCTCCCGGCGCATTATGTCCCTGACCCTCTTCTCCAGCTCCTTCTCACCCATCCCGGTCTTCGACCGGATGAGCCTCAGGATCTGCTCCTTCGTAAGCACGGCCATAAAACTCACCTAAATGGTAATCACAACCTCCGTATTTAAACTTTTCTCTTCTCACCCCGTGGGTAGATAGGGGGATGAATTCGTTTTGATGCTGGAAAAACTGGTGGCGAAGGGCGTTAAAGTCTAAGAGGATTCCTCTCCTTCCTTTTCAATTTCAGGTTCCTTGCCTTCGAGCTTGGCGATTATATCTGAGTACTCGGCGTGCACGACCTTCCTGAAGGCCTCCTTTATCACCGCTGGATCGTTCTCTGGAAAGCCGTACAGTTCGGCGAACTTCTGGGTCGTTCCAAGGAGCTTCGTCCTCTCGTAGGGCTCGGCGTAGATCAGTCCCATATCGAGCAGCCTCTTCACGTGCTCGTAGGCCTGGCTCCCGCGGAGCTTTACAACCTTGCTCTGCTCTATCGGCTGGAGGTACGCTATGAGTGCGAGCGTCTTGAGCTCACCGGTTCTTAAGTCCGGCCTGGGCATCAGGTGAATGACCCTCTGGCTGTACTCCTGCTTGACCTGCATGACGTACTTATCCCCTAAAACTCGAACGACCTCTATTGCGCTCTTCCTCTCCGTGTACTCAGCTGCTATGAGCTCTATGAGCTTTTCAAGGTAGTCGAGGGATTTTATTCCCAAGGCCTTTGATAGCTCCTTTAAACTCAGAGGCCTCCCAGAAACGAACAGCGCAGCCTCAACGAGTGCCTTGTCTTCGAGCAGTCCCATGATTTCCACCCGGGAAAAAATTGGGGGTTCAACAAATAAAGTTTGCTGGGGAAGAAGGAAAAGACGATAGGGTTCACCTTCTCCTCCTGATGAGGAGGGGAATCACCGAAAAGCCAATTATAATAGCCGGGCCGCAGATACCTTTCTTCTTGCCACTCGAGGGCGTTGACGAGGAGCTGCCCGAAGGGGAGGGAGTCGATGAGCTTGGAGTGCTCGTCGTGAGCGCTGCTGGCTCCCCGGCCTTCACGAAGATGTAGTAGAGCTCCCGATAGACCCTCATGGATTCCGTGCTGTTGTGGGGCAGAATGTAGGTTCTCCCGCCCACGAATAGCAGTGTGCCGTTGTTCTTGAGGGCCGCCTTCACTATCTCCGGGGTCGCCGAGACGTTGTACTCCCCCTCGATAACCGCAACGAGCGTTCCGTTGTAGACTATGCCTATGGCCGGAACACCCGTTATGCCGGTTAAACTGGAGAGGTTTCGGAAGAGGGCGTCGTTGTGCTTGTTGTTCAGGAGCTCGTAGTAAGTGAAGCTGCCGTAGCCGTACTCCGCTGGGATAAGCTCCTTCATGTGCCTGCAGTGGGGGCAGGTGGCGAGGCCGTACATGTAGAAGTGGACGCTCGACTTGTCGAACTTCCAGTTCGAAGCTGAAACTGCCGGGAAGATGATCAGGAAGCCTACAATGAGTGCGAAGATTGATATCCGGCCTTTCATACCACCACCGTAATCCGTAGCCCGCCGGGGTTATAACCTTTCCTCCACCAGATTTTTATACTAAGCGGGCGTGCATTAATCAAGGTGAAGGGTATGGAGATAGGGGTCACGGTGTACCCTCAGTTCATAACAAAGGACAAGACCCTCGCCTCGATACTGGCGGACGTCAAAATCAAGGACTACGACTTCGTTTCCATATTCCCGCACTCCCTCGGCCTCATAGTCAACGGGCAGGTGATGGAGAAGAAGCTCAGGAACATTGAGAACACCCTCCGGGGGGTTGGGATAGACTACATACTCAGGATGCCCACCTCCATGAACCTCCGCGATCACATCTACCACACGAGGCACTTCCGCGTCGCCAAGGCCACCGCTGACGTCGCCATAAAACTCGGGGCGAAGGTCATAGTAATGCAGAGTGGGAAGACGGGGAGGCTGGACCTTGAGATAGAGGCCATCCAGCAGCTCGCAGACATGCTGAAGTCCTTCGACATAAAGATAGCACTTGAGAACACGTACAGTGTTAAGGACACGCTCTACGTTGTGGACAACGTTAACAGGGACAACGTCGGCTTTGCCCTCGATGTTGCCCACGCCTTCCTGAGTGCCCAGGGGGACGACAACAAGCTCCTCGAAGACGTCAAACTCGGAACCGACAAGACGATAATCCTCATGGTGCACGACAACTTCGGCAAGCTCTTCCCTCAGGTTGAGCCAGAGGACGCTTTGGCCTACGGCGTTGGCGACCTGCACCTCCTGCCCGGTGAGGGGGAGATTCCCTTCGGGAAGGTTCTCAAGCTCTTCGGGGACGTGCCGATACTCCTGAAGGTCAAAGACCCGGACAAGTTTTCGAGGATACCGAACAGGAAGGGCCTCATAGAGTGCCTGACCGGCCTGTGATCTAAATCGGGGGCTTATTCGCCCCCGAAGATAAGTTCCGCAAACCAGTTCTCATCGAAGGGCCTCAGGTCGTCGTAGCCCTGGCCGATGCCGACGAAGAGTATTGGGGCCCCTATCGCGTGGCTTATGCTGAGGGCCGCCCCTCCCCTTGAGTCAGCGTCGAGCTTCGTCAGGATTACCCCGTCTATCCTAACGGCCTCGTTGAACTGCCTCGCCTGATCCACTATCGAGTTGCCGGCGAGGCTGTCGCCGACGAAGATAACCAGGTCGGGCTTGGTAACGCGGACTATCTTCTTCATCTCGTCCATGAGGTTCCTGTTGAGCTCGTTTCTTCCTGCGGTGTCTATCAAAACGACGTCTATCTTCCTCGCCTTCGCGTGCTGGATCGCGTCGTATGCCACTGCCGCTGGATCGGCCCCGTAGGAATGCTTTATGACCCTGACCCCCACGCGCCTCGCGTGCTCCTCAAGCTGTTCTATGGCCCCGGCCCGGAAAGTGTCGCTCGCCGCTATCACCGCTGAGAGTCCGTTCTTCCTCAACCAGTGGGCGAGCTTTGCTATCGTCGTCGTCTTTCCGCTCCCGTTGAAACCCACGAAGGCTATAACGAAGGGCTTCTCCTCCTTTCGCTTTATCATCTCTATGAGGTCTATCCTCTTCTCAGGGGTCAGGATTTCGAGGACGGCCTCTTTAACAGCCTCTTCGATGATCTTCGCCTTATCGGTGCCCACCCTTACCTTCCGCCCCACGAGCTTCTCCTTTATCCTATCCCGGAGCTCGTCAACAACTTCGAGCGCGACGTCAGCCTCCAAGAGCTCAAGTTCGAGATCATCGAGGGCTTTCTCAACGTCCCTCTCCTTTATCTCAACCTGAAGGAGCCTCTCAAGGATGCCCTTTTTCTGCTTCTCCTCGGCCTTCTTCTCCTCCTCTTCCACGTTCTCCTCGACCTTTTTGACGAAATCCTTGAGCTTCTCCCTTAGCTTTCCAAACATCCACACCACCGACTGAAGCACTCCCTCAACGTATTTATGGATATCGGATTAAACCCTCCTGACGAGAACCTTTGACTCCTCGATCTTCCCGTCCCTGAGCCTCCCGAGGAGCACCGTCTCCGTTTCGACGGTCTCCCTCCTGTAAGCCACGATGTAGTCGAGGAACCTCCTTATGCGGTATCTGCTTATAGAGGCCCCCACGTACCTCTCCTCGTACAGAAGGACAACCCCCGGTCTCTCCTCTAAGAGGGGGTAGAGCTCCTCCCTCCTCCGGGATATCGGGTTGAAGAAGACGTAAACGTCAAAGCCTCTAACTGAGAAGGGGTCTCCTATGAAGACGTCGCCGTCGAATCCGCCCACCGGAAAGGGCGGCTCCTCCATTATTATCTTCCTGCCACCATTAGACCACGCAGCCAAAAAGGCCCGGGCAAGCCTCAGGGGATTTCCTGACATCAGGATGTTGGCCCGCTCCACGTTGAGGAGGTCGGTGAGCTTCATGGAGGACACCCACCGGCTATTCCCGCGCTCCACTTAAAATTTTTTCATCCCCTTCGGCACCGCAAAATATATATTGCCCGTTCATTCAAAATGTCCTGAAAAATCTCAGAGGTGTTCCCATGAAGAAAGGTGCATTTGCACTGTTTTTGATCGGCCTCCTGGCCGTAAGCGTCGTTGCCAGCGGTTGCATCAGCGGCGGCAATAAGAAGACGGTGAACCAGATTAAAATCCTCTACACCTACACTGGGTCCTTCAGCGACCCAGCAAAGGGCAAGCAGGCCGCTCAGGCGCAGCTCCAGCAGGGTGCATGGGTTGTCTACCAGGTCGCCGGCGGAACCGGACTGGGCGTCTTTGAGGCCGTTTCAGACTACCTGAAGGCCAACAAGAAGAAGATGGGCCCGCCCTTTGCGATAGGTGTTGATTCAGCCCAGGACTGGATCAAGCCCGGCGTTATAATAGCGAGCATGATGAAGCGCGTTGATGTCGGTGTCTACAACGCGGTAAAGCAGGCAGAGGAGAACAAGTTCAAGGGCGGTGTCGTTGAGCTCGGCCTGAAGGAGAACGGTGTAAAACTGAGCACCCTCCAGGACGTCAAGGCGATGTTCGACTCCCTCCCGGCTGACGTCAGGCAGAAGAAGCTCAAAGAGCTCGGCTTCCAGAGCGAGGATCAGCTCATCCAGTTCCTCAACAAGACGAGGCAGCAGGTTCCGGACTGGATATGGAAGGCCGTTGACCAGCTCCAGCAGGACATAGTGAGCGGCAAGATAGTCGTCCCGATGGCCATAAACAAAGACGAGATAACCCAGCTCAGGAACGCCAAGAACCTCAGCGCTATGGAGAAGCTCGGAAGGGAGTGGGCCAAGAGCAATCCCGAGCCGCAGACCTACTTCAACCAGAGCCTCAACGAGAGGCAGAACACTAAGGAGATAGCGATAGTCTTTGACGTCGGTGGAAGGGGAGACCTGAGCTTCAACGACATGGCTTACATGGGCGCCGAGAGGGCCGTCAAAGACTTCGGTCTGAAGCTCATCCAGCTCCAGAGCAACAGCCCGAACGACTACTACCCCAACCTTCAGACGCTCGCCAAGAGCGGTAAGTACGACATAATCATCGCAGTCGGCTTCATGATGACCGACGCCGTCAAGAAGGTTGCCCAGGAGTATCCCAAGCAGAGATTCGTCCTCATAGACGGCTACGACCCGAACATGCCCCACAACGTCCAGATGGTCCTCTTCAAGGAGAACGAGGGTTCGGCTCTGGCAGGTGCCCTGGCTTCACTCATAGCACTCAACGACGGCAAGGACACCATCGGAATCGTCCTCGGTATGGAGATACCGGTTCTCTACAAGTTCGAGGGTGGCTACCGCTTCGGCGCCTACTGGGGCTTGGACTACTTCAAGAACCACAAGAAGTGACCCCTCTCTTTTCTTTAAACTATTTCTTCCGGAGGTGAGGGCATGGAAGAGAGGACTCCAGTGCTTGAGATGAGGGACATAGTGAAGGTCTACTCCGATGGGACGAGGGCCCTCAACGGGGTCACCATAAAGGTTTACAAGGGCGAGATATTCGGCCTTCTCGGCGAGAACGGCGCCGGAAAAACGACCCTTATGAAAATCCTGTTCGGAATGCTGAAACCAACCGCTGGAAAGATATTTTTCCAGGGGAGCGAGGTTCACTTCAAAAGCCCGGCCGATGCCATAGCGAGGGGCATTGGGATGGTGCACCAGCACTTCACGCTCGTTGAGGTTTTCACTGCCTTAGAGAACATAATCCTCGGAAAGGAGGGTCACGGGCTCTTCTCAAAGATAGACGTTAAAAACGCTAAGAAGAAGCTCCAAACCCTCATGGACGAGCTGAACTTCCAGGTTCCGCTTGACGTTCCGGTTGAAAACCTCCCCGTTGGAATCCAGCAGAGGATAGAGATACTGAAGATGCTCTACCGAAACGTCGACGTTCTAATCTTAGACGAGCCAACTGCAGTTCTCACCCCCATCGAGGTGAAGGAGCTCTTTGACGTCCTTAGGAAGCTAAAGGCCCAGGGCAAGACGATAATATTCATCAGCCACAAGCTCAACGAGGTCATGGAGATAACGGACAGGGTGACCGTTATAAGGAAGGGTAAGGTCATAGGAACGGTCAACACGAGCGAGGCAACCCCCCAGCTCCTCGCGAGGATGATGGTGGGCAGGGATGTCGTGCTGAGGATACAGAAGAAGCCCCACAAGCCCGGGAAGACTGTCTTTAGGGTCGAGGACCTGTGGGTAAAGGGGGACAGGGGGGAGGACGCTGTAAGGGGTCTCTCCTTTGAGGTAAAGGCCGGTGAGATCTTCGGCATAGCGGGCGTCGAGGGCAACGGGCAGAGTGAACTCATTGAGGCCATAGCGGGTTTGAGGGACGTGGAGAAGGGAAGGGTCTACCTGATGGGAAAGGACATAACCGGGAAGAAGCCGAGGGAGCTCTACGACATGGGGATGGCCCACATACCAGAGGACAGGACCCATATGGGGTTAATCCTTGAGATGAGCGTCATGGAGAACGCCATCCTCGGGATGCACTGGAGGAGGGAGTTCTCAAACGGCTGGAGGCTGATAGACTGGGGAAAGGTCGAGGGGCACGCGAAGGAGCTGATAGACGAGTTTGAGATAGTCGCCCCAGGCACGAGGCGCCCGGTAAAGAGCCTGAGCGGTGGGAACCAGCAGAAGCTCATCGTCGCGAGGGAGGTCAGCAAGAGGCCGGAGTTCATCATAGCGGCCCAGCCGACGCGGGGAGTGGATGTAGCCTCGACCGAGTACATACGGAACTACCTTGTGAAGCTGAGGGACGAGGACAAGGCCGTTCTCCTGATCTCAGCGGACCTCGACGAGGTTCTCCAGCTCAGCGACAGGATGGCCATAATGTACGAAGGTCAGTTCATGGGAGTTGTGAAGCCCGATGAAGTCACGGAGGAGCAGATAGGCCTCATGATGGGGGGTGTGAGCCAATGAACCTCTCACAATCCTTTAGGGGCTATCTGAAGCCCTTCACCGAGAGCGTCCTTGCGATACTCATAGGAGTGCTCGTTGGAGCGATAGTTCTCTGGGCGAGCGGATACGACGCAATAGCCGCCTATAAAGCGCTCGTCGTCGGTTCAGTCAGCAGTTTAACGAACTTCGCCCAAACTTTAAGCCAGTCAACGCCCCTGATACTCACCGCGCTTACCTTCGCCGTCGGCTCCAGGACGGGCCTCTTCAACATCGGTGCGGAAGGAACCGTCTATTTTGGAGCAATAGCGGCCGTGGGGATCAGCCAGGCCATCCCGAACCCCCTGAGCGGCATAATCGCCGGGATACTGGTGGGGGCCCTGTGGGCGCTTCCGGCGGCCCTGCTCAAGGTGTACCGCGGTGTGCATGAGGTTATCTCCACGATAATGCTCAACTGGATAGCCTTTTACCTCGCGGTGTGGCTGGCCCTCAGCGTCTTCGTCAGCCCAAGCAACGCCAACAGGACCGTCTCGATACCGCCTTCTGCGAGGCTGCCGCTCCTCATGCGGAACACCACGCTCTCCTGGGGCTTTGTAGTTGCAGTGCTCACGGCCATCGTTGTTTACGTGGTTATGTGGCACACGAAGCTCGGATATGAGATGAGGGCGAACGGCTACAACCCCCGCGCGGCCGAGTACGGAGGCATAAACCCGAAGGCCGCGGCCATATGGTCCTTTGTCATCGGCGGCATGACGGCGGGTCTCGCCGGGGCCGTTCAGGTGATGGGAGTTCCACCGAGCTACGCCATCAGCCAGGGGCTCGCAAACGTCTACGGCTACGGTTTCGATGGGATAGGCGTGTCCCTCGTTGGAAGGGATCACCCGATAGGCATTATCTTCTCCGGCATACTCTTCGGGGCGCTAAGTCAGGGAACCCGGCAGATGCAGCAGGTCGGCGTCCCCCTTGAAATGGTGAAGGTCATAGAGGGCATAATCATCGTGGCAGTCGCGATCCCCGGGCTCCTCGACCTGATCAACAGGATGTTCAGGAGGGGGAGGGCATGAACACGGGCATGATACTTGGCCTCACCTTAGGTTCGCTCGCGGCCATGGTTCCGATAGTCCTGACGAGTGTAGGCGCGGCCATAAGCGAGCGTGCCGGCGTGGTTAACATCGGCTACGAGGGAATACTGATGCTCTCGGCCTTCTTTGGAACGATGACGGCTGAACTCGCCCACAACGGCTGGGTGGGTCTCTTGGGAGGGGCCCTAACGGGCATCGCAATAGGAGCCGTCCACGGGGTGATAACTGTCTACCTCAAAGGGGATCACGTCATCCCGGGCATAGGCATAAACCTCATAGGCTACGGTGGAGTTGCCTTTGGGATACTCGCGTACTGGGGAACCGCCGGCCAGCACCAGGTGGCCCCGAGCGCCCAGATAAAGCCCCTCTGGAGGGACGCCTTTGGAAACGCCCTGAGCCCGATGGTGATAATAACCATAGCGGTGGCCTTCATAGCCTGGTGGGTTCTCTTCAAGACGCCATTCGGCCTGAGGATAAGAGCAGTCGGCGAAAACCCGGAGGCGGCCGATGCGCTCGGAATAAACGTCGAGCTCTATCGCTTCACCGCGGTTCTCATAGCCTCAGCCCTGAGCGGGATCGCGGGGGCGTACCTCAGCGTTGACTGGCTTGGCACCGTGACGAAGACGATAGCGGCCGGAAGGGGCTTCATAGCCCTCGCCAACATGGTGTTCAGCGGCTGGGACCCCATACTGTCCCTCGTCGGGGGCCTGATATTCGGCTTCTTCGACAACCTCGCCATATACATCCAGAACAACCCATGGCTGGCCGGGACCATACCCTGGCAGTTCATAGCTACGCTGCCCTACCTCGTGACCCTGCTCGTCGTCGCCGGCATAATAGGAAGGGCGCGGGCCCCGAAGTGGGACGGAATACCCTACAAGAGGGAGTGATTACCTCCGGAGTATGTACCCGAGGGCCATACCGAGGGACAGACCCGCGAAGAGCGCTGAGATGGCGTAGGGGAGCGGGGACTTGCCCGCCTCCACCTTTACGATTTTCCCGCCCCCCGAGAGCGCCTCTATGATCGAGATGCTGTTCTTCAGGAGCACCTTCGTGTAGGGCTCGTTCCCCCAGAAGACGGCCACCCCTGCTAAAGGTCTGCCGCTCTTGGAGGCCAGCTCCGAGGCCGCGTTCTTCAGCTGTGACGATCCCTGGAGGTTGTAGACTATGAGGTCGCTTTCTTTGGCTTTTCCAACGAGCTCGTCCACCGGCAGGGCTGGAACCTCTTCCTCAGGTTTTATCGCCGCGATCGGTTTTACTCCAAGCCACGCTACTGCGTACTGAACGGGTGGCATGTCTATGACCGCCGTCGAGTTCTCAGGCACAGAATCCCTGAGGGCCTCCTCTATCGCCTCAACCTTCCCCTTGAAGACCTCGAAATCCTTTCTGTAGGAAGCGGCGTCGGCCGGGTCCACCTCCTGGAGAGCACTTTCGGTCGCCCCCGCGATTGCTATGGCGTTAGTTGGATCGAGCCAGACACCGTGGGGGTTGTCCTTTCCCCCGTACCAGGTCTCCTTCAGGTACCTGAAGCCATGTTTTTTGTAGTCGTCCAAGAAGAGGGCCTTTCCCCTCAGCTGTCCCTCATCACTGAGCTCCTTGATCCTCGCCTCAATCGGCAGATGGCCGCCGGTGGTGACTATAACGCTGGCCTCCTTGAGTATGGTAACCTGCTCGGCCGTCAGCTGGTACTCGTGGGGATCGGCGCTCGGGGGGATGAGGTAGAGAACCCTGACATCGGGGAAGGCCTCCCGGACTATCGAGGCGAGGGGCGAGACCGTGGCAACGACGAGGGGGCTGGTTCCAGTCGAACCCACCTGCTGGGAGGGAAGCAGCAGACCGGCGAGGATGATCAGGAGGAGTGCGAGCCTTTTCATACTACCACCGGATTAAAATTTCAAGGGGAGGCTTTAAAAGGTGTCGAAGGCCGCAGAAAGGGGCTGTAAAGAACTCAGCCGGAGCCTTCCCTGGCTTCGTCCCCTTCGCCCCCATCGCTGCTTTTGATGTGGGGCTTCCCGATGGCTATCGTGAACCCCTTGAAGGAATCATCCTTCCTGTTGAACTCTATGGCCAGGGGAAGGCCGTTGTCCTCGTTGAAGACGATCCTCACTATCCTCGCCCTCGAATGGTCGTTCAGGTAGTTCTCCTTGAGGGACTCGTAGTTGTCGATGACCTCGTCTATGCTCTCGCTGTGCATCTCGTATATCTCGTTGGCGTAGACGCTGTGGTTCTTTATCTCCTCTACCTTCTCTTTCCTGTTCAAGCTACCACTCCCTCAGGCCCTGCGCCACTTCCCCTCCCTGAACTTAAAAACCTTCCTGTGCTCCGCCATGGCGAGGGCTTCCTCAAGCCGGCCCTTGGGCACGTCTGTTCCGTGGAGCTCCCTGAACAGCTCTATGATCTCGTCGGTGCTGACGGCTTCCCTCTCATCGAGTATGTTGCCGACGAGGTTTATGACGTCCTCAACGAAGTTCCAGGGGAAGACTATCCAGGCCCAGTCGATCTCCTCCCCGTAGTAATCCGGCCTGAAGCGGGAGCCCTTGATGGTCAGCAGCGTTGCAGTCCGAACCTCGGCCGGTCCTCTCTCCTCGACGTAGTTCTTGGCGAGGGTCAGGCTCTCCCCGGTGTCGCTTATGTCGTCAACGACCAGGGCCTTCTTTCCGCTCAGATCGTAGTTGCTGCCGTACCTGATCCTGGCCTTTCCATCGGGCGTTGCAGTGATGCCCCAGTGCTCCACCTTGACGCTTATCAGGTCTTTGACCCCGAGGTAGTCGCAGTAGAGCCTTGCGGCGACCCAGCCGCCCCTGGCGAGCCCCACGATAACGTCTGGCTTCCATCCTTCATCGATAACCTTCCAGGCCCCCTCCTTGGCCCACTTCTCTATATCGTCCCAAGAAGCGATGTAAACCGGGAACTTCTTCATTGGATTTCCCTTAAGAAACCGGGGGGCACACCTATTTAACTCTTCCGTTCCTCCCCCTCAGCCGTGGACGAGCTTTACGTAGAGGTTGACACCACTCTGGAAAGCGGCGAGGCCGTTGAGGGTTATGAAGATCCAGTCCCGCAGGTAGTAGGCGTAAACCGTCAGAAGGGAGGAGGCGATGAAGTAGATGAGTATGAACTCAAGGTTCAGGGGGCACTTTCTCCTTTTCAGGGTCTCCCAGGTCTGGGGAACCCAGGAGCCCACGAGCAGGAGCATCCCCGCGAGTCCTAAGATCTCCGCGACGTTCATCGTTCCACCCCTTCCCTTGAAAAAACTGGGGCTAAAAAGCTTGTGGATGGAAACGGCTCAAAAAATAAGGGTAATGCAGCGACTTTAATCAGAAAAAGCTCAAACCGTCGTGGCCATCCTTGACATCGCCCACGTTTTTACGTCCTCGTCCATTATGTCCTCTATGATCCTCATGGCCTCCGCCGTTTTGCCATCCCGTGCGAGCTTCAGGGCCACCTCAGCCTGTATCTTGGAACGGCTCGAAAGGTCGGTTATGTAGTCGGCCACCCTGAGGGCCTCCTCCTCCCTTCCGAGGCGGAGGAAGTCAAAGGCCATGCCCATCAGTATCTTCGTCCCGTCGTTCCCGGGCACGTCGCTTGCGGCGTTTATGGCGCTCTCCAGCACTTCGGAGTATTCCTTTCCCCTCTCGGCCAGTTTAAGGGCTATCTTTGAAAGGGCCATCGCCCTAACCCTGTCGTCCGGGATACCCCGGGCTATCCCGAGGGCCTCCTGATACCTTCCTGATTTCAGGAGCCTCATCACCGTGTCGTAAAGGGCCCGCGAGCGGTACCAAACCTGCATGGTCTTCCCCCAGGTAAGTACGACGTAGAAGATTTAAACCTCCCGGTGGGCAAATTTAAAAGAGGTGGCATAGATATCACCTTGGAGTGAGACCATGAAGAACGACGTGTGGAAGTACTTATCCTTCATGTTAGCACTGGTTCTCAGCGTCTTCGTTATGAGCACCGTCCTCCTCTATCTTCAGGTTCAGACCCCAGTTTACCAGCCCTGCAACGAAACCCACTTCGTCATTACGGTGAACTCGACCAACGACACCTTCCTGAAGGCGAGGGTAGCCGAGCTCGAAGCAGCGATCAGGGCAGTTGAAATGGAGAGAAAGACTGTGAACGCTTCCAACACGACCATAGCCGTCGTTCCGATATTCGGGATCATCGATGAGGAAACGGCCCTTAACGTGGTCCCGACCCTTGAGAAGATAGCCAAGGACGGTTCAATAGGCGGGGTTCTCCTCTGGATCGAGAGCCCTGGAGGGGACGTCGGGCCGGTCCGCGATATCTACAACGAAGTGATAGCGCTAAAGGCCCTCAAGCCCGTCGTTGCCTACACGGGCGGCCTGGCGGCATCAGGCGGCTACTACATAGCCGTCGGTAGCGATGAGATAGTGGCGGATCCCCTCGCGGAGGTTGGGAGCATAGGTGTCCTCTACGTGCACTACAACTACGCCAAGAACTACGCGATGAACGGCATAAACGTCACCGTCTTCAGAACTGGAAAGCACAAGGACATGGGCGCCGAGTGGAGGGCGCTGACTCCCGATGAGAAGCGGATAATCTCGGAGATGATAGACACGTACTTCAACGCCTTCCTGCAGGCTGTGAGCATGGGGCGCAACATGACGATGAACGAGACCAGGAAGTACGCGAACGGCCTGACTTGGTTCGCGGTTAACGTGAACGGAACGCTCGTTGACAGAACCGGGAACTTCAAGACCGCCCTGGCGGAGCTCGAAAGGCTCATGGGGGTTAGGTCCGCCGAGATCAAGGTGTTCCAGTCCCCGGTTTCAAGCTATTCGATTGGAACTTTTGGCTACATGTACATCGACCCGCGCTACTTGGGGAGGTGAGCCCTTTCAATTCCCTCTTGAGGTGTGTTAAAGGATGGAGATGAAAACCGAGGGGCTGATCTGGGCAGGGGTCTTGGTACTTATCCTGTACCTCATCTGGCTGGTTATAAAGCCCGTTCTCTCCCCCATAGTGATAGCCCTGGCTCTGGTCTACATAACATACCCGCTTCACGACAGGCTGTCGAGGAGGATAGGGTGGAAGAAGTCGGCCTTCGTCCTCTCCATACTGCTCACCATAATCTCAACGGCCTTCGTCATAGGCTTCGTCCTCTGGATGTCCGATGTTAAGTATCAGCTCATCCACTACCTCGATGCGTTCTTCAGCTGGATCCAGTCGGTAACCGTGTCGAGCCAGACCGTAAACGAAGCCCTCTCAGCTGTGAGCGAGGGGATAGGAACGAGGCTTGAGGAGTACATAGTGAGCTACACCTACTCCATACCGAAGATGGCCCTTGAGATCTTTGTCATGATATTCGTTTACTACGGGGTTCTCGTCAACGCGGATGCGGTTGTGGAGGAGGTCTACTCCCTCATACCCTCCCAGAACAGGGACTTCGGCACGAGGCTCATAGACGCGACCAAAAGCGCCCTGGATACCCTCCTCAAAAGCTGGCTGAGCCTGAGCATTGTGAAGGGCATGACGGCGGCCCTCGGCTTCTGGCTCTTCGGGGTTTCGAACGTCAGCGGCTCGATAGCGTTGGGAGTCCTCGTCTCGCTCCTCGAACTCCTGCCCCTGTTGGGGGGATGGATGGTCTGGCTGCCCGCGAGCGTCTACCTGGCCCACTCCTCAGGGCCTGCCCTCGGGTTTCTCCTCGGCGTTTACGGCTTCGCCCTCATCTCGCCCCTTCCGGACCTGATGCTTGCCCCCAAGATAACCGTGAGGAAGAGGGGTCTGAACGCTCTTATATCGCTCATAGGGATCTTCGGGGGGCTCTGGGCCTTCGGGCTCGTCGGGATCATAGTGGGGCCCGTGGCCCTCGGCTTGCTCTCGACGGTAGTGGAGGAGTGGAAGGCCGCGATGGGGTGATCCGATGATAATCGAGACGCCCAAGAGGGTTCATTTTGGACTCATAGACCCTTCAGCGAGCCTCGGAAGGCGCTTTGGTGGCCTCGGCGTTGCGCTTGAGGGGGGCTACGTTGTAAGGGTCGAGAGGGATGGGGAGGCGATAAAGGCGGAGAAGGATGACAGGGAGACCATAGGAACCGTACTGAGGACCCTTAGGGAAACCTTCGGGATCGAGGGCTCGTACTCCATCGAGGTTCTGAGGGGAATACCGAGGCACGTTGGACTCGGTTCGACGACCCAGCTCAGCCTCGCGGTTGCCAAGGCAGTCTCCATCTTTGAAGGGCTGAATTTGGGTACTGTTGAGCTCGCCAGGGCCCTCGGGAGGGGGAGGGACAGCGGCGTTGGGATATACGCCTTTGAGTTCGGCGGCTTCGTGGTTGACGGGGGAATTGGGGGAGGTGTTCCCCCGCTCATAGTCAGGCACGAATTTCCCGAGGACTGGGCTCTGATTCTCGTAACCCCCGAGCTCAGGGCCGGACCGAACGAAATAGAGGAGAGGAGCGCGATGGACTCGTCCTTTGGAAGCGCCGAGATCGCGGCGAGGATAAGCCACAGGGTGCTCTTAGGTCTCCTGCCCGCGCTCGTTGAAAGGGACATAGAGTCCTTCGGTGCCCACCTCACGGCGATTCAGAGGCTCGTCGGAAGGCAGTTCTCACGCTTCCAGGGGGGCGAGTTCAGGCCGGACCTTGGGGCCATTCTAAACTTCCTTGAGGAGAGGACGTACGGCTGCGGCCAGAGCAGCTGGGGCCCAACGGTCTACGGCCTCATAAGGAGGGGGGATTTTGAGGGAATCAAAGGAGAGGCGGAGGATTACTTAAGGGAGCTGGGCCTGAGGGCAAGGATAGAGCTCGGGATTCCGAGGAACAGGGGCTTCAGCGTGGGGTGATGGAATGACCCTCGACCGCTTCATCGGGATTAAATACCGGGAAGACGGGGAAAAGGTCGAAAGACTAACCGGCATCCTAAGGGAGCTCGGCGTTGGATGCGCGAGGACGATAGAGGAGCGCGTTGACCTCCAGTTCGATGCGCTGAGGAGCCTCCGGAAGAAGCTCGGGGACGATGAAACCTTCCTCAAGCTCGTCGTGGCCAACTCCATAGTCAGCTACCAGCTCTCGGGGAAGGGGGAGGACTGGTGGTGGGAGTTCTCCAGGTGGTTCTCAAAAGGGCTGCGGGGAAGGGGGATTGTTGAAGCCTACGCCCTTTTCCTCCCGAATTCGAGGACGAACAGGCGGCTTACGGCCGGGAAGCTGAGGCGGCTTGAGAAGCTTGAACCCCTGCTGGGGAAGCTCACCCTAAGGGATCTCAGGGCATACTACTTCGACGGGATGATCCGCCTCCGGGAGGATCTCGCGACGGCCTTAGGCTCGTCTAAAAGCGCCAAGACCGTTGTCTTCGCCGTTAAAATGTTCGGCTACGCGGGCAGGATAGCCTTCGGTGAGTTCGTCCCGTACCCGATGGGAGTAGAGATACCGGCGGACGTTAGGATAAACGCCTACACGAAGCGCCTCACCAACGAGCCGCCGGTTAGCTTCTGGAACAGGATCGCCGAGGAAACTGGAGTCCCTCCCCTCCACATAGACTCGATTCTGTGGCCCGTCCTCGGGGGGAAGGGCGAGGTTGTTGAAAGGCTGAGGAAATACTGCGGGGAGAAAGCGGAGAAGGTACTGGAGCTGAGGGATCTTTAAGGGGTGGGAACCTTGCTCAGGAGCTTTGCCATGGGGTTTAGGAGGAGTATCGGGGGATGGACGACAGCTCTCTCGTTTGCCGTGTTCCTCACACCTCTCCCGCTCGTCCTCGCAGCTGGAAGGAGGCTTCCCCTCTGGGATCCGGGGGAGGTGATGAGGATAATCTACGAGGCCGTAGATCCGGTGGTTCCAATGGGGGCTTTGGGCATGCTCGGCATCCTCCCCCTTTTCTTCGCCCTGCTCGTTGGAGTGTACTCGACCAGGGATGAACCATCAAACGTTCCCTCCCGCCCCGCTTACCTACTGGGCAGGTTCACGGGGCACGCGGCTGTACTCTCTGCGGCGGCCTTTGCTTCCGTCCTCCTCGGTTTTCTGATCCTTGTGCACTTTGGAGCCGCGTTCAGCGATGACCTGCTTAAGGCCGTTCTTACGACCGGAGCCCTATTTTCTCTGGTTGTGATCCAGCTCTTAGCCCTCGGCTACCTCATCTCCACCATCTCCGAGGAGGGGTCAGTCTGCCTCGCTGTAGCGCTCTCAGCGGGCTTCGTGCTGTTGATAATGATACCGATGGCCGTGACGTTCCTCTTCATGCTGGAGTACGCCCCGATGGGGGAGCTTGTGAAGAGCCCAGCGGTGATCAGGGAGGAGATGTGGAGGTACCTAATGCTCTACCTCCCCCTTCGAACCGACCCTTCAGATGGGGGAGGCGCTCGGTGAAGCGGATACATGGAGAGGCCTCCTGAACGTCTTGAACTTAGGGGTGTTTTCGGTGGTTTACATAATCATCGCTGCCTTCCGCTTTTCGAGGGGTAAGGGACCCGACTCCCCTTAACTCACCGCGTTCATTTTAAACCCCGCTGATGGGCAAAGATTTTTATACCAAAGGTAATAGTTCGGGATGAACAGGGGGTGTGAACTTTGCTGTGGGGTTTCAAGCTGGAGTTGAAACAGGGTCTCAGGAGCAAGAAGCTGATAGGGACTTTGCTCATAATCCTCTTCCTGTACGTGCCCTTCCTCTACTTCCTGAAGGAAGAGCCAGGCACCTACATGAGCACCAGGGAGATAATGGCCATGATGTCCAATTTCGTAACCGGGATAGCTATATTCTTCGTCGGCATGCTGGCCATGATAATGGGCGCCACCGCCATCAACTCTGAGGTGGAGAAGGGAACCCTGCGGGTGGCGATGAGCAAGCCGATATCGAGGCTCGCCTACATCGGGGGGAAGATGCTCGCGCATGTGACAATCCTCTTCATAGCCCTCCTCGTCTCGGTGGGCGTGGCGATAGGCGGGATGGCCCTGATCGGGATAGACCTGACCGCCGGCTTCGTCTGGGATATGGTGCTCCTCAACGTACTCCTCCTCATAGGCATAACGGGCCTCCTCTTTCTCGGGTACCTTCTCTCGGCGTTCATCAAGTCCCCCGTAAACGCCCTCGTCCTGGCCCTCGTGCTCTTCTTCATCGTATGGAAGATAGCGCCCGCGGTCGTCGAGTACGAGGCCTTCACGCACGCCGCCAGCTACAAGGACTATCAAGGCCATGTACTTCAGGAGTACAAGACGAAGTACCTCTTCTTCGACCCCTCAAGCCAGATAGAGGTGATGCTGAGCAACGTGACTGAGAGGACGTGCTTCGCTATAACCAAGAGGATAGAGCCAAACGGCGAGGAACGGGTACTGGAGAAGAAAGAGGTTCCCAACTGTTCGGGAGTGTGGGGCTCGAGCGGCTATCCTGGAGGGGGGCAGGTGGTCTACACGTGTAGCTGCCAGGACGCCTACGCGGGCGTTGGGCACTCCCTCAGGTTCCACCTCGTGAACCTGGTGCTCATGATAGGGACGACCATAGCCTACGCCGGCTTCGCCATATTCCGGTTCCTCAGGATGGATCTGAGGTGATGGCGATGATCGAGATCGAGAACCTGGTCAAGAACTACGGGGACGTCAAAGCCCTCGACGGCCTCACCCTCACTGTCAAGGAGGGGCAGATATACGGCTTCCTGGGGCCCAACGGGGCCGGAAAGAGCACTACGATACTGAGCACCCTCGGCCTCATAAACCCCCAAGCCGGGAGGATAAGCCTCTTCGGCAGGGAAGTCTTCGCGGGCGGGAGATACAGGGAGGCCGAACTCGTTAGGGCAAAGAAGAGGATAGGCTACATGCCCGAGCACGCAACCCTCTGGGACTTTCTAACTCCCATGCAGACCTTGGACATCATCGGGGAGTCCTTCGGAATGTCGAAGGGGGAGAGGGCAAAGAGGGTCAGGGAGCTCTTGGAGCTCCTCAACCTGTGGGAGGTCAGGAACAAGAAGGTCGGGAAGTTCTCCAAGGGCATGAAGCAGCGCCTCCTCCTCGCCCAGGCCCTCGTCCAGAGTCCGGATCTCCTCATCCTCGACGAGCCGATGACGGGCCTCGATCCAAAGGGCATAGCGGAGTTCAAGGACATCATAAGGGAGCAGAAAAAGGCCGGGAAGACCGTGTTCTTCTCAAGCCATATCTTAGCTCACGTGGAGGAGGTCTGCGACACGGTTGGGGTTATAGTTAGGGGACAACTAAGGGTGGAGGACAGCATAGAGAACATAAAAAACCAGTTCCTGAAAAAAGCAGGCTACCTGATCCTCCTCGAAACGGACAGGCCAATCAGCTTCGAAGACGTGGACTGGGAGGTTGAGAGGGTCAGCCCGACGAAGTACAAGATAAAGGCCCCAGGCGACGTCAGGCCGGAGATAAACGATGTCGTCTGGAAGCAGGGGGCCAAGATCCTCCAGCTCATGGTGCGCGTCCCAAGCCTTGAGGAGGTGTTCCTGAGCTTGGTGGAGGAGAAGGGCTAAGGCCTCGCCCTCTCGAATTTCTCCCCTCCCTTCAGGGGCTTGGTTGCGTCCACTCCCCATTTGGTTGTGATGCCTCCCTTTCCAGAGGGGTCGAGGGAGCTCCCGCGGGCGTTCGGAATGAGGATGAGATCCCTGTCCGGCTGGAAGCGCGTCGCCACGGCCCACTCGACCTCGCGGTCGTCGTAGATGTCCACGTCATCGTCGACAACGACCACGTGCTTCAAACTCGGATGCCCCGCGAAAGCCGCCAGAATGGCGTTCTTTCCATCGCCTTCGTGCTGTTTGCTAATGCTGACAACTGCGTGGAGCCACATCGCTCCCCCCTCTGTCAGTCTGACCCCGTGGACCTTTGGAACAACGCGCTTCACGCTCTCGTAGATCTGGGGCTCCTTTGGAAGGCCCATGAGCATGTAGTGCTCGTAAGACCCTGAGAGGAGGGCGTGGAATATCGGCCCGTCAACGTGGTACATCCTCTCAAAAACCACAACCGGCTGCTTCCTGACGACGTCGTACGTCCCGGTGATGTCGACGAATGGCCCCTCGTCCACGAGCTCCGGGGTTATCCTTGCCTCAAACACGAACTCGCTCTCGACTGGTACTGGAATGCCCCCGAGGTTAACCGTTCGCAGGGGCTCTCCGAAAGCTGCCTCGCTCATGGCCGAGGCTACCTCAAGCTCGCTCACCCCGTAGGCCACGCTCGTGCTTCCTGCGAGGAGAACGTGAACCGGGTTTCCGACGACGATCCTTACGTCGAGCTCTTCGCCCCTCTCTGCCTTCTCCTTCCACATGGAGTAGAGGTGCCTCGGGACGAGTCTCACAGCGGCCCTCCTCTCGTCAAGCACCATCATCCTGTGGAAGGAGACGTTGACGAAGCCGCCGTTCCTCGCGATTATCATCGCCGACGTGAAGTACGGCCCCCCGTCGCCGGGGTAGTACTTGGGGACAGGTAACTCCAAAAGCGAAAAATCGGAGCTCCGGTTTTTGAGGAAGGGCGCAGTCCCCACCGTGGTGAAGGGCTTTGGATGGCTCATAGCCCGGGCTATTAAGTCGAGCAATCCCCTAACGTCAGTTTTCAAGTACTTGGCTATCCTCTTCCGCGTGCTCCATACGTTGCCCGCTACCTCCCACCCTTCAACGTCCTTGAAGAGAACCGGCCTGTCCCGGTATTTGAGGAGGTACTTTGTTATCTCAAGGTTCTTCTTCACGGGTTTCTCGATGACAACGACCTCATCCCCGAAGGACTCCAGTATCTCCCTCAGCATGCCACCACCAATAACCCTTCCAAAAAGACTATAAAGCCCTTTTCCTGAACTTCCACTTTGACTGGCGATGTCCACAGTGACGATGGAGATCCCGGATGGTTCAACACTGGTCTACATACGGAAGGCCGACCCCAAGGTTTACTTCCTCATCTACGACCTCCTCACATACAGGAAGAACTTTGGGAAGTGGGAGAAGCCAGAGAGCCTCTACGACCCCTACTCCAACTCCTTTCCCCTCGGCCTGCTCTACAGGGTGAGGAAGTTTCTGAAGGAGAAGGGCTACTCCGTTAGGGTTTACGACAGGAGAAAGGTTAGGGCGGAGAGCCTTGAGAGCGAGTGGAACGGGGCCTTCTCCCTCCGGAGGTACCAGAAGAAGGCCATAAGGAAGGCGCTGAAGGAGAGAATGGGCGTGCTTGCGCTTCCTGTAGGCAGCGGGAAGACGATAGTCGGCCTCAGGATAATCCACGAGCTCGGCCTCTCCTCCCTAATAGTGGTTCACACCAAGGAGCTCCTCTACCAGTGGGGAGAGAAGGTTGAGGAAACCCTGAAGGTCAAGCCGGGGCTCATCGGGGACAACCAGTGGGAGGAGGGAAAGGTAACGGTCGCGATGATCCAGACGCTCCTGTCAAGGGGGCCCGAAAAGCTGCGGCGTGCTTATGGGGTGGTTCTCTTTGACGAGTGCCACAGAACGTCGGCCGCGGAGAAGTTCTACCAGCTCGGCCTGAAGCTCCCCCAGGTCTACCGCTTCGGTCTCTCCGCCACCCCCTGGAGGCGCATAAGGGGAGAGGAGCTCAAAATAGAGGCCGTTGTGGGCCCGGTGATATACGAGGTGAAGGCGGAGGATCTGATAAGGGAGGGCTTCCTCTCAAGGCCCCGCTTTGAGGTCGTGACCTACAGCCCGGCACTGCCGTCGTTCAGCGAGAGGTACAAGGAGCTCTACGAGGACGTGATAATGAACAACGAGGAGAGGAACAGGGCCATAGTCAGGAAGGCGGTCGAGCTCGCGAGGAAGGGCCACAGGGTTCTAATAGACGTCAAGAGGCTGGAGCACGGGAAGATCCTCAGGGAGATGCTCAGGAAAGAAGGCGTAAACGCCGAGTTCCTGAGCTCCAAGAGTCCCAACAGGAGGGAGGTTTTGGAGGCCTTCAAGGAGGGCAAGATAAGCGTCCTGATATCGACCCTCCTGAAGGAAGGCGTTGACATACCCGAGATCTCGGCCATAATACTCGCCGGCGGCGGTAAAAGCGATATCATGACTATACAGACCATTGGACGGGCCCTCCGGCCCAAGAAAGGGATGACCGCGGTAATAGTGGACGTAAGGGACGACGACCCGCTTTTGTTCACCCACTTCATAGAGCGCCAGAAGGCCCTGAAGCAGTACTACGGAAGGTACTACGACAGGGGACTTGAGAGAACCTACAGCGAGATCAGCCAGTCACCGAGCAGGACCGCGCGAACGAGGGCCCGGGAATAGCGTGAAAAGAGGTCCTCTTTAGCCTTCTTAAGGGCTTTTTCGCTGGCCTCAAACTGGATGCCGTATTCTATCCTCCACAGGACGAGGTTCTCCGGTGGAGCGGGTGGGATCTTCCTCTCGTATTTTCCCGAGAGCATTTCAGCGACCTCGAAGGGCTTTAGGAGGCCGAGGCCGCAGAACCTTATCGCGTTGACGATCCGCCTGACCATCTCCCATAGGAAGCTCTCACCGGTGACCTCGATCACGTAGTAGCCTCTCCTCTGCATTAGCTCGATTGAGTTTACCTTTCTCACCGGATTCCTTCCGGGTTCGAGCCTCGCAAAGGCCGAGAAATCGTGGGTTCCCTCAAATAGCTTGGCGCATTCAATCATGGTTCCGGCTTCCAGCCCCTCGTCCACGAGGTAGTAGCGGTAGGTCTTCGATCCAGCGGCAAAGCGCGGGTGAAAGTCATCCGGGACCTGGGCCCGGCCGAGAACCCAGACGTCCCTGAGGTGGTGGTTCAGCACCTCCGGTGTTGCGAGGTTCTCCTTCCCCTTGACGGGATCGAAGGCGACGACGTTAAAAAAGGCCGAGACCCCCCGATCCGTCCTTGAGGCCCCTTTGAATTTCGAGGAAGCGGGGTCCGCTATTATCCCGAGCTTTCTGAGAGCGCGGATCAGCTCCCCCTCAACGGTCCTTAGGTTTGGCTGTCTCTGGAAACCGTAGAAGGCCGTTCCGTCGTAGGCTATCCTGAGGGCGAGCCTCATCTTACCACCCGAGAACCTGGTGGGGCCGCCGGGATTTGAACCCGGGTCACGGGCTCCCAAAGCCCGCAGGATGGACCAAGCTACCCCACGGCCCCATGCCCGGCATTTAGGGGCTCTGCAAAGCTTATAAAGTTTGCGGGTTTTACTTTCTTGGCCAGGGAGGGAAGAGAATGCCCGCGGAAGGAGCAAAACCCAAGGTCTCAGTCATAGTCCCCACCTACAACGAGAGGGAAAACTTAGAGGAGCTCTTCAGGAGGGTCTCCGAGGCTCTAAGCGGGGCCGGCTACGGCTTTGAAATCATAGTCGTTGACGACGACTCACCCGACAGAACCTGGGAGTACGCGATGGAGCTCGGGAAGGAGTACCCCGTGAAGGTCATCAGAAGGAGGAATGAGAAGGGCCTCTCCTCCGCCGTAATCCGGGGTTTTAATGAGGCCTCCGGGGAGGTTCTCGTCGTTATGGATGCGGATCTGCAGCACCCCCCCGAGAAGATACCCGAGCTGGTGGAGGCAATAGAGAAGGGGGCCGACGTGGCCATAGCGAGCAGGTACGTGCCCGGCGGGGAGGTCAAGAACTGGTACTGGTACAGGAAGCTCATCTCGAAGGGGGCCATAATGCTCGGGCGGCTGGCCCTTCCGAAGATAAGGAACGTGAAGGATCCGATGAGCGGCTTCTTCGCCCTGAGGCGGGAGGTCGTTGAAGGGGTCGAGCTGAACCCCATAGGCTTCAAGATCCTCATGGAGATCCTCGTGAAGGGCAGATACAAGAAGGTCGTCGAGGTGCCCTTCACCTTCGGTCTTAGGAGGGCAGGGGAGAGCAAGCTCGGCGGGAAGACAATGGTGGCCTATCTGAAGCACGTCTACCGCCTCATGCACTGGTCTGGGGAATTAGACAGGCTGATCAAGTTCAGCATCGTGGGGACCTCGGGAGTGTTCGTGAACGAAGGCTTCCTGTGGTTGTTCGTCTCGTGGCTCGGGATGAGCAAGTACATAGCCAACATCCCCGCGACCGAGCTTGCCATCCTCAACAACTTCACCTGGAACGATCTCTGGACCTTCAGGGACTTAAGAACGGCCCCCCTCTGGAGGAGGCTTTTAACCTTCCACATCGCCGCCCTGATGGGCGTGGTCGTTCAGTGGCTCGTTTACGCCCCGCTCGTCTATCTCGGGATGAACTACCTCCTCGCAAACCTCTTCGGGATAGGAGCGTCTTTCACCGTCAGGTTCATGTTCAACAGAAACGTGACGTGGGGCTGATTTCCCGCCACGGAGGCCGGGGCCTTAAAGGGGAAACTTGGGAGTCATCCCCCAAGATGGCTATCCTTCCGGGATGATGGGGCAGCCCCCCTCAGGCTTTTCTCCATTACCCCACCGACAACCTCCAGGACCCTGTCACTGATTTCAAACAGCCTTGGGTCGTGGGAGGTCACTATCATAGGAACCCTGCCCTTGAAGGTGGAGAGGAGGTCTATGACCACCTCGGAGTTCTCGGCGTCAAGCATCGACGTCGGCTCGTCAAGGAGGAGGAGCTCTGGTTCATCCGATAGGACCATTACGAGCTCGGCCCTTTTGAGCTCCCCTCCACTGAGATGGTTGGGGTGCTTGTTGAGTACTGCCTCAACGTTCAACTCCCTCGCGAGCTCCCTGACCCTCTCTTCATCTACCCTCCTGCCCCTTCCCCCTGCGTAGAACATTATGTTCTCCCACACCGTGAGTTCGTTTATCATCTTTCCCTCCTGAGTCAAATAACCCACCCGCCTTCTAATTTCGAGCCCGGTCTTCTTATCTCTCGGCTCCATTCCAAAGACCTTAACGGTACCGTGCACAGGCTGAACGAGGCCGAGGATAACCCTGAGGATCGTGGTTTTGCCGCTTCCAGACGGGCCCATCACGAGGATAGTCTCCCCCTTCCCGAGGGAGAAAGTTACCCCCCTTAAAGCCAAGACGCTGCCTGTGTAGGTTTCATACTTCACAAAGACGTCCCCAAACTCAACGACATCCACTTTGATCACCCCCATATGAGCACGTGAGGTGGTTTAAAGAGGGATTGAAGGGCCAGCCTCCCGTTTTCAACCAAGAGCTTTCCTGAAGTGTACGTGACACCAATGTATGCATCGAGGAAAACCGCCAGAACCAGAGCCACCGCTACAGACAGAACCACTACCAAGCCGATCTTTAGAAACAGGAACTTGAGGAAGCTCCTCTGGACGGCCTTTAAATCACCTCCCCTAAGGCTTGAGTACTCCTTCACAGAGCGGTATTTCCTCAGGGAGACTATAAAAATCAGGGAGATCGCGAGTAACCCCATGACGCCAAAGCCCCCGCTTAGCTTGTTTAGGTAGTCGGCCAAAAGACCAAGGGAGGTTACGCCATTGTACCCAACTACGGCCATGTAGTCGCTATTCCTGAGAACGGCGTTAACCACCTTGTCGAGGGATGCAATCTTTGGAAGCATGAATATGCCCAAGGAATAAGCTGAGAAAGTTAAGACGTACGAATATCTCCTCAGAGATCT
>WAKU01000085.1 GCA_015523195.1 Thermococcus sp. | reverse complement strand
CGCTTTGGCTCCGGCCTCGGTTCTTCCGCTCTTGAGTATAACGACCGGCTTCTTGAGGGTGACCTCCTTAGCGGTGTTGAAGAACTTCCTTCCGTCCTTGACCCCCTCGATGTAGCCGGTTATGACGCCGGTCTTCGGGTCGTCGCCGAGGTAGGCCATGAAATCGCTCTCGTCCAAATCGGCCATGTTGCCGAGGCTGATGAACTTGCTCATGCCTATCTTTTCTCTGGCGGCCCAGTCGAGGATTGCCGCGCCAAAGGCACCGCTCTGGCTCATGAAGGCGACCTTTCCAAAGGGCGGCCTGGTCTGCCTCTCAGGAGGATTGAAGTTGCAGTCGAAGCCGTTCTCAAGGTTGGTCACGCCAAGGCAGTTCGGGCCGACAACTTTGATCCCCCACTTTTTAGCCCTTTTTATGAGCTCTTCCTCAAGGTCGGCCCTTCCAGCCTCCTTAAAGCCCGCGCTTATGACAACGGCGCCTTTAACGCCCTTCTCGCCACATTCGTCTATGACGTCCGGCACGAACTTCGCTGGAACCGCTATAACTGCAACGTCGACCTCGTCGGGAACCTCTTTTATGCTGCGGTAGACCGGGAACTTCCTCCCGTTGACCTCTATCTCCCCGCCCTTGACGTTGACTGCGTAGACCTTTCCGCCAAAGCGGAGCGTTATGGAGCGCATTATCGCGTTGCCGATCTTCCCCGGGACGTGGGATGCCCCTATGACAGCGACGCTCCTCGGGTAGAACAGGAAGTCGAGGTTCGGTCTTTCCATCCTACCACCTCCGAAGCTTTTTCGGGAAGGCCTATTTAAGCGTTCCCGGTGGACTTTTTATCCGGGGCTTCATTAACCGGGCGATCCTTTACATATATAAACCTTTGTGAGAGAGAAAAGGTTAAATGCTGATGAACGTTAAAAATTCCATTGGAACGTTAAAATGAGGTGGGGACATATGACCAAGGTTAAGGTGATTACTGATCCGGAAGTAATAAAACTGATGCTTGAGGACACGAGGAGAAAGATATTGGCCCTCCTGCGTAACAGGGAGATGACGATATCCCAGCTGAGCGAGATACTCGGGAAGACCCCGCAGACGATATACCACCACATCGAGAAGCTCAAGGAGGCAGGTTTAGTTGAGGTCAAGAGGACCGAGATGAAGGGCAACCTCGTCGAGAAGTACTACGGTAGAACAGCGGATGCGTTCTACATAAACCTCTATCTGGGTGATGAGGAGCTCCGCTACTTCGCCCGCTCCCGCCTGAAGACGAAGCTTGAGATATTCAAGGCTCTGGGATACGAGTTCGATGGGGAGGAGCTGCTCAACATCATGGACAGGCTCCTTGAGAAGGAGCACGAGTACAAAACGGAGATATCGAGGGAGATAGAGGCCAACGAGGAGAAGCTGAAGGACTTTTCAGACGAGGACATAATCCACGCGATAGAGTGGCTCGCGATGGCCAAGATGGGCAGGGATGATGAGTCCATCTCTCTCGTCCGCAGGCTGGGGGAGGTACTCGGGATAGAGCGGTGAGACTTATGGGAAGGGGAATAAGGCTCTTGGTTCTCGACGTTTTGAAGCCCCATCAGCCGATAGTGACCGAGTTAGCCCTCGGGCTCAGCGAGCTGGAAAGGGTCGAGGGGGTAAACATAACCCTCGTTGAGATTGACAAGGAGACCGAGAACGTTAAGATAACGATAGTTGGGGACAACTTAGACTACGAGGAGATAGTCAGGACGATAGAGGAGTTCGGCGGCGTCGTCCACAGCATAGACATGGTCGCCGCTGGGAGGAAGATCGTTGAGGAAGAGGAGACCCCGCAGGACAAGCTGGAGGAGTGAGTTTTGAAGGAGGTTATAATAATAACCGACCCCTCCAAGGTGAGGGTTCTCTCAGACGACACCAGGTTTAAAATCCTCCAACTGCTCAGGCAGCGGCCCATGAGTGTGAACGAGCTAAGCGAGGCAATAGGGAAGGACAGGAGCACCATATACAGGCATATTAAGAACCTTGAGGCCGCCGGGCTTGTCGAGGAGCTGGAAAGCGTTGGGGGGGAGAGGATATACGCGAGAACGGCGAGGATGTTCCTCATAAAAGTGGGCCCGGATGAGAGCATTGAGCAGTTCAGAAGGGCCTACATCCACGTTGAAGCCGAGAAGCTCGTTCGCATACTGGAAAAGAGCGGCTATACCGTTGAAGACAGGGCGGCCATGATAAAGCTCGCTGAGGAGGTTCTCGATTTCATAGAGGTCTCGTCCCAGCCCATCCTCAAAAGGGTTTCCGAGGCCGAAGTTGAGCTGACCGAGATAGAGCTCTTCCACCTCCTCAACATGCTCGTTTTCCTCCAGAGTTGCAGCCTCTGTGAAAAGTCCCGCCTTGCTAAGAAGCTTCTGCACTTTGAATGAGGCCTCTTCCGTAATTTTCCTTTGGGCTTACCCCTATGTTACAGTTTCTCTTCATTCTATGATGTCGTGTTAAGTTCGTTGATGATCACTAATGGCAAAGCTTAAATATTCACCCGCGGTGATACTAATATGCAGGGGTGTACATAATGAGGGGTACAGTGCTCGTTGTAGTGTTAGTGGCCCTATGTCTGTTCGTTCCCTACGCGGGGGCGGCGAAGTACCTCAGCCTCGACGACGGCGGAGTGGTAATGCAGGCCTTCTACTGGAACGTCCCAAGCGGTGGAATCTGGTGGGACACGATAAGGGAGAAGATACCCGAGTGGTACGACGCCGGGATCTCGGCGATATGGATTCCGCCCCCGGAGAAGGGAGCAAGCGGAGGCTACTCAATGGGCTACGACCCCTACGACTTCTTCGACCTCGGCGAGTACTACCAGAAGGGAACCGTCGAGACCCGCTTCGGATCAAAGCAGGAGCTTGTGAGGATGATAAACACGGCCCATTCCTACGGTATAAAGGTCATAGCGGACATCGTCATAAACCACCGCTCCGGTGGCGATCAGGAGTGGAACCCCTTCACCAACAGCTATACATGGACCGACTTCTCGAAGGTCGCCTCGGGCAAGTACACCGCCAACTACCTCGACTTCCATCCAAACGAGGTCAAGTGCTGCGACGAGGGGACTTTTGGCGACTTCCCGGACATAGCCCACGAGAAGAGCTGGGACCAGCACTGGCTCTGGGCGAGCGACGAGAGCTACGCGGCTTATCTAAGGAGCATAGGCGTTGACGCCTGGCGCTTCGACTACGTCAAGGGCTACGGTGCCTGGGTCGTCAAGGACTGGCTGAGCT
>WAKU01000084.1 GCA_015523195.1 Thermococcus sp. | reverse complement strand
GGTTTTAGAAAGGCTAAATAACAACCGTTGGTATTTCTGGACGGTGAGAAAGATGTGTCTCGCGACCATCGCGAAGGTGCTTGAGGTGAACCCCGAGAAGGGGACTGCATGGGTTGACTTCGGGGGCGTTAAGAGGGAGGCCAGGATAGACCTGATGCCCGATGTCAAAGTTGGAGAATACGTCCTGATACACACGGGATTCGTAATAGAGCGCGTGGATGAAAAGACCGCCAAAGAAATTCTGAACGCCTGGGACGAGGTCTTTAAAGCCGAGAAAGAAGCGATAGGAGGCTACTACTACCCGGGTGATTGAAATGGGCATCGAAGAGGTAGTCCAGCCCTACAGGGATAGGGGAATAGCCCAAAAGCTCGTCGAAAAGATCAAGGAAGAGGCGAAAACTTTAGACGGCGAAGTAAGGATAATGCACGTCTGCGGGACTCACGAGGACACGATAACCCGCTCGGGAATCCGCTCTCTCCTCCCTGAAAACGTCAGGGTCGTGAGCGGGCCGGGTTGCCCCGTCTGCATAACGCCGGTTGAGGACATAGTGGCGATGCAGCTCATAATGAGGAAAGCGAGGGAAGAGGGCGAGGAAATAATCCTGACCACCTTTGGCGACATGTACAAGATACCGACGGCCATGGGGAGCTTTGCAGACTTGAGGAGCGAGGGCTACGACGTGCGCATTGTCTACTCGATCTTCGACACGTACAGGATAGCCAAGGAGAACCCCGACAAGACCGTGGTGCACTTCAGTCCCGGCTTCGAGACCACAACCGCGCCAACAGCCGGTATGATAAACGCCGTCGTAAACGAGGGGCTTGAGAACTTCAAAATCTACTCCGCCCACAGGCTCACTCCGCAAGGGGTTGAAGTCCTGATAAAGCAGAAGAGCAGGATAGATGCGCTCATAGATGCAGGCCACGTCTCGACGATAATCGGCGTGAAGGGATGGGAGTTTCTGAGCGAGCGCTATGGGATCCCGCAGGTCGTAGCAGGCTTCGAGCCGAACGACGTCCTAATGGCCATCCTACTCCTCGTCAGGATGTACAAGGAGGGCGACGCGCGAGTTATCAACGAGTACAAGAGGGCCGTTAAGTACGAGGGAAACGTTACAGCGCAGAGGCTCATTGACAAGTACTTCAAAGTTGTTGATGCGAAGTGGCGCGCCTTAGGAATCTTCCCGGGAACGGGGCTTGAGCTGAGGGACGAGTGGAAAGAACTTGACATCAAGAACCTCTACAAGGTTGAGGTGCCCAAGGGCCTTCCGGATCTTGAGAAGGGCTGTCTCTGCGGTGCTGTGCTGAGGGGATTAGCTCTCCCGACCGACTGCCCGCACTTCGGCAAGACCTGCACGCCGAGGCACCCGATAGGGCCTTGCATGGTATCCTACGAGGGAACCTGCAACATATTCTACAAGTACGGGGTTCTGTTTTAGTGAGGCATAAATACAATGAGAGCGCAAGATAGAACGGTGGGAACATGGAGGAGGTAAGGGCGGTTTACCATAAGGGCGTCTTGGTGCCCCTTAAAAGCCTCAACCTCAGGGAGGGCGAGGAGGTGACGGTAATCATCAAGAAAAAGGCCCCGCGAAGGTATTTTGGCATCTTCAAAAAGGAAGACATCGAGAAGGTCATAGAGGAGATCGAGAATGAGGGTGTTCTATGACAGCAACGTCTTCCTTAAATTTTTAGGCGGAGAGAGCGAGGCTGGAGTGCTCTTGGATTTGGCGTTTGAAGGAAAAGTTGAAGGAGCCGTCAGCTGGGTGGTTCCCTCCGAGGTCCTCTTCGGCTACTTAAGGCTCACGACCAACATGAGGCCCTACGACCTGAAAAGAAAATTGCCCAAGATGAACGTTGATTTAACTCCAATCCGCGAGCTTTTAGAACCCTTCCAGATTTTGGAAGTCAATCCCAATCCAACCGAACTATTTGACCTCGTGAACAAATCAGGACTCCTTCCCAATGACGCGCTCATAGCGTTAACGTGCTTAAAGGAGGGCATTCCTTTAGTTAGCTTCGATTCGGATTTCGACCGGGTTGCAGGGCTGAGAAGGGTGACAACTCCAGAGGAATTGCCGGTTGAGTAGAACACCAAAGGTTCAAAACTCCCCTATCGTTTTCAACTTTTGGTTTTGGAAACCTATAAAGGTCTGGATTGCAGAACGAGAACAGGTGAGAGGATGAAGGCGTATCACCTCCACGTCCAGGGAATCGTTCAGGCCGTTGGATTCAGGCCCTTCGTTTACCGCATAGCGCACGAGCACAACCTCAAGGGCCACGTCAAGAACCTCGGCGATGCGGGAGTTGAGATAGTGATTGAAGGCCGAGAAGAGGACATAAAGGCTTTTCTAAGGGATTTGCACCGCAAGAAGCCGCCTCTCGCGAGGATTGATAGGGTAGAAAAGAAGGAAATTCCCCCCCAGGGCTTCCCGGAGTTCTACATCGAGAGAAGCTCGAAGGGCGGGAAGGGCGGTGACTCGATAATCCCGCCAGACATAGCTATCTGTGAGGACTGCCTGAGGGAGCTTTTTGATCCAATCAACAAGCGCTACATGTACCCCTTCATAGTCTGCACCAACTGCGGCCCGAGGTTCACGATAATCGAGGATCTCCCCTACGACCGCGAGAACACCACCATGCGTGAATTTCCCATGTGCGACTTCTGCAGGAGCGAGTATGAAGACCCCCTCAACAGGCGCTATCACGCCGAACCGATAGCCTGTCCCGTCTGCGGGCCGAGTTATCGCTTGTACACCAGCGATGGAAGAGAGCTGACCGGCGACCCGCTGAGAAAGGCGGCCGAGCTAATAGATAAGGGCTACATAGTGGCGATAAAGGGAATCGGGGGGATTCATTTAGCGTGCGACGCGGCCAACGAAGAGGTCGTTGCCGAGTTGAGGAAAAGGACTTTCAGGCCACAGAAACCCTTCGCGATAATGGCAGACTCCCTTGAGACAGTTAAAAGCTTCGCCTACGTGAGTAAAGAGGAGGAAGAGGAGCTGACCTCCTACCGGAGGCCGATAATAACGCTCCGCAAGAGGGAACCCTTCCCCCTGCCCGAGAACCTCGCACCGGGTCTCCACACCATCGGGGTCATGCTCCCCTACGCGGGAACGCACTACATACTCTTCCACTGGAGCAAGAGCAAGGTCTACGTGATGACCTCGGCCAATTATCCGGGAATGCCGATGATCAAGGACAACGAGAAAGCGTTCGAGGAGCTCGGGGAGATGGCCGACTACCTTCTCCTGCACAACAGGAGGATAGCCAACAGGGCAGATGACAGTGTAATCCGCTTTGTAGATGGAAAAAGGGCCGTGATAAGGCGCTCCCGCGGTTTCGTGCCGCTGCCGATAGAGATTCCCTTCGACTACCGCGGTTTAGCCGTTGGGGCAGAGCTGATGAACGCCTTCGGCGTCGCAAAGAACGGTAAAGTTTACCCGAGCCAGTACATAGGCAACACGGGGAAGCTCGAAGTCCTTGAGTTCATGCGCGGGGCAATAGCGCACTTCAGGCGGATACTCCGCGTGAAGGGCTTTGACTTAATCGTAGCCGATCTCCACCCAGCTTATAACACGACGAAATTAGCTATGGAGCTCGCAAATGAGATGGGTGTTGAGCTCCTCCAGGTTCAGCACCACTACGCCCACATAGCAAGCGTTTTGGCGGAGAGGAACCTCGAATCTGCCGTTGGGATAGCCCTCGACGGAGTCGGCTACGGAACCGACGGGAACGTCTGGGGCGGTGAGGTTCTCTACCTGAGCTACGAGGATGTCGAAAGGTTGGCCCACATAGACTACTACCCGCTCCCGGGCGGTGATTTGGCGAGCTACTACCCGCTGAGGGCCTTGATGGGGATTCTGAGCAAAATCTACTCCATCGAGGAGCTTGAGGAGATAATAGGGCGTTGCTGTCCCAAAGCGGTTGATAGCCTCAAGTACGGGAAGGTCGAGTTCAGCGTTATCCTTAACCAGCTCGCCAAGGGAGTAAACACCGCCTACGCATCCTCAACGGGAAGGGTCCTCGATTCGCTCGCTGTTTTGCTCAACGTCGCCTACAGGAGGCACTACGAGGGCGAACCGGCGATGAAGCTTGAGAGCTTTGCGATGAAGGGAAAGAACGACCTGAAGTTTGAAGTTCCCATCGAGGGAGAGCTGATAAAGGTTGAGGAGCTGTTCGTTGAGGCACTTGATTCAATCGAGAAAGCATCGCCGGCGGACATAGCCTACTCTGCCCACTTGGCACTCGCGAGGGCCTTCGCGGGCCTTGCCGTAGAAAAAGCGAAGGAGTTCGGCGTTAAAGACGTCGCGATAAGTGGAGGCGTCTCCTACAACGAGCTTATCGTGAAGACAATTAGAAAAGCTGTTGAAGCCTCCGGACTGAGGTTTCAGGTTACGACGGAAGTTCCGAGGGGAGACAACGGAATAAACGTCGGCCAGGCCTTCCTTGGAGGGCTTTACCTTGAGGGCTATCTCAGTAAGGAGGACCTGATGCTGTAAGGTTTAAGTTTGGAATGGAGCAAGACTCTACGGTGAAGGAGATGGGGAAGGTAATCACGATTAGAGTGCCCGACTGGGTGAGCGATGATCTCGTTAAGAGGATTGAAAAGCTAATTGAGGAGGAGATAGAGCGGGCTTTCTCATCTGGTAGGGTTGATAGGGAGACGTACCTCAAGTTCGTTGAAACATACGGCTCCACTGAGAGCGTTTTCCTTGAAAACGAAGAGAAACTGCTAGAAGAAATGAGAAAAAGGGAAAAGGCGAGGGCAGATGCCAGTCATTGACACAAACATAGTCATGACCCGAGTGAAGGAGGGGGAGATAATTAGGGAGAACATTACAGAAGTCACAGCCGTTGAATATCCTCCCGTAATTGAGTACAGAAAGTTTCAGGGAGACGTGCTTCTGATAACTCGAAAAAGCATTGGGATAGCGATAGAACTCCAGAAACGGTTGAGAAAAATCGGGAAGCCCAAACCGTTTGCAGACGTTATGATAGCTGCCATATGCATAGCAAACGGTGAGAAACTCATTACGAAAGATTCTGACTTCAAGGATATTGCTGAAATTTCAGAACTGGAAGTGGAGGTTATCTGATGCCCGTCATTCCCAGGGATGAACTCCTCGAAATCCTGCGGGAGGTAAAGGGAAAGCTGAAGGAGATACTCGGCGACGACTTAGTTGAGGTCATCCTCTTCGGCTCGTATGCGAGGGGCGAGGCCAGAGAGGGGAGCGACGTTGACGTGCTCGTCATTACGCGCAGGAAGCCCACTCCAGAGGAGGACTGGGAGCTTGGAGAACTGATGACCGATCTCGTTCTCAGGTATGGAGTCGTGGTTTCGCTCGTAGTGTATCCCAAGCGAGAGGAGCCAAAAGACCCGTTCTTCCTCACCGCGATGGAGGAGGGTATAAAAGTATGAGCAATGAATACAGAAAGATAATCCAGAAGGCCGAGAGGAGCCTGAAAGCGGCGGAGGAGCTTCTGAGAAAAGGCATGCCGGAGTTCGCCGCATCAAGGGCGTATTACACCATGTTCTACTGCGTTGAGGCTTTCCTGAGAACGAAAGGAATAGAAGTGTCAAAGCACTCCTCTGCGATTGCCCTCTTTGGGAGGGAGTTCGTTAAGGGTGGGGAAGTCCCCAGAAAATACCTAACCTACGTGAACCTCGCGTTCAAGACAAGGCAGGTTGCGGATTACTCCTTTGAAATTCAGGTGACGGAAGGGGAGGCTCGGGCCGAGATAGAGCGTGCCCGGGAGTTTTTGAACTTTACCGTTGATTACCTTCGCGAAAAAGGTCTTTTGGAGGGTTGAAGATGGGAGAAAAGATAAAGCTCGAACACGGAGCCGGTGGAGAAATAATGGAGGAGCTTTTGAGGGACGTTGTCCTGAAGACCCTTACCCTCAAGAGCGCAGGAGGAATCGGACTGGACGCTTTAGACGACGGGGCAACGATACCCCTTGGCGACAAGCACATAGTCTTCACAATAGACGGCCACACGGTAAGGCCCCTCTTCTTCCCGGGAGGGGACATCGGTCGCTTAGCGGTCAGCGGGACGGTGAACGACTTAGCCGTCATGGGTGCTGAGCCAGTGGCTCTGGCAAACTCGATGATAATAGGGGAAGGCCTCGACATGGAAATCCTTGAGAGGGTTCTCCGCTCGATGGACGAGACCTCTAAGGAAGTGCCCGTCCCGATAGTCACCGGGGACACGAAAGTCGTTGAAGACCCGGTAGAGATGTTCGTAATTACAGCGGGAATCGGGGTTGCGGAAAAGCCGGTAAGCGATGCAGGGGCAAAAGTTGGGGACATCGTCCTCGTCAGCGGAACAATAGGAGACCACGGAATAGCGCTGATGAGCCACCGCGAGGGAATAGCCTTTGAAACCGAGCTGAAGAGCGACGTCGCTCCAATATGGGACGTCGTTAAAGCGGTGGGGGATGCCATAGGATGGGAGAAGGTCCACGCGATGAAAGACCCGACGAGGGCCGGTTTAAGCAACGCGCTCAACGAGATCGCTCGTAAGAGCAACGTGGGAATCCTCGTGAGGGAAGCAGACATCCCGATAAGGCCCGAGGTCAGGGCCGCGAGCGAGATGCTCGGCATAAGCCCATACGACGTTGCCAACGAGGGTAAGGTAGTGATGGTTGTGGCCAAAGAATACGCGGAAGATGCCCTTGAAGCAATGAGGAAAACCGAGAAGGGAAGGAACGCCTCGATAATCGGCGAGGTAATAGAGCAATACCGCGGAAAGGTCATCCTTGAGACGGGAATCGGCGGGAAGCGCTTTATGGAGCCTCCCGAAGGCGACCCCGTTCCGAGGATATGCTGACTTTCTCATTTCTTTTTGCGAATTGGGAGGGGATAAAAACGCCATTCAGCGTATCTCGAAGCCTTCCAAGGCTTTTTTCACCTCCTCAACGCTCGCCTCGTCCTCAAGCGTTGAGAGGTCGCCGAGGCTCTTTCCGCTTGCGAGGGCTTTCAAAACCCTGCGCATTATCTTTCCGCTTCTCGTTTTCGGCAGTTTGTTGACGAAGAAGACCTCGGCTGGAGCCGCTATCGGCCCGAGGGTTTCCCTGACGTAGTTTATCAGCTCACCCTTCAGCCTCTCGGTCGGGGCGTAGTCGGCCTTGAGTATCACAAAGGCAACTGGAACCTCACCCTTTATCTCGTCGGGCCTGCCTATGACAGCCGCCTCGGCAACGGCCGGGTGAAGGACTAAAGCGTGTTCTATCTCCGCTGTTCCAATCCTGTGGCCGGAAACGTTGAGAACCTCGTCCGCCCTCCCGAATATCCAGAAGTAGCCCTCGTCGTCCTTCATCGCGTAGTCAGCCGGGTAGTAAATCCAGACTCCTTCATCAGGTTTGCTGAAGCGTTGCCAGTAGGTTCTTACGTAGCGCTCGTCGTTGCCCCAGATTCCAAGGAGCATTCCGGGCCAGGGCTTCTTGATTACGAGGTATCCACGCTCGTTCGGCTTTGCAGGCTTGCCCTCCGAGTCGAAGACATCGGCATCAACTCCCAACCCAGGGAAGGTTGCGGAGCCGGGCTTGAGTGGAGGTAGCTGTATCCCGGCCGAGGGGTAAATCATGTAGCCGCCGGTTTCGGTCTGCCACCATGTGTCGATGATGGGACAGCGCTTTCCTCCCACAACCTCATAGTACCACTTCCAAGCGCCAGGGTTGATCGGCTCGCCGACGGAACCGAGGAGGCGGAGACTCGAAAGGTCGTGCTTCTTCACCCACTCGTCGCCGTAGCGCATGAGCATCCTTATCGCCGTCGGAGCGGTGTAAAATATCGTAACCCCATGCTTCTCGATTATCTCCCAGGGCCTGTCGGGCCTTGGATAGTTGAGCGCTCCCTCGTACATCATCACAGTCAGGCCGAGCGTTAGAGGCCCGTAGACGAGATAGCTGTGCCCGGTAATCCAGCCGACATCGGCGGTGTTCCAGAAGAGGTCGTCTTCCCTTATCCCCCATGCCCACTGCATCGTCTTCGCGACGTAAACGAGGTATCCGCCGGTGGAGTGGACTATACCCTTCGGCGTTCCCGTTGTTCCGCTCGTGTAGAGGATGAAGAGCGGGTGGTTGCTCTCGACCGGGACGGGTTCGACGTACTTTTCTGCCCCCTCAAGGAGGTTGTGCCAGTAGTAGTCCCTTCCCTCGACCATGCTAACACTGTTTTCGTCCCTCTTTAGGACCACGACGCTCTCGACGCTCGGAGTCTCAACGAGGGCTTTGTCAACTATCTCCTTGAGGTTCAGAGCTTTGCCGCGCCTGTAGAGGTAGTCGGCGGTGATTACCACCTTGG
>WAKU01000083.1 GCA_015523195.1 Thermococcus sp. | reverse complement strand
TTTCAGTTCTTCCTTTGTGATGACCCTCCCGCCGTACCTTGATAAAAGGAACCTCACCACGATATTCATGTATTAATTTGCAAAACAACAGTTAAAAAAGTTAACGGTTGTTCTATAAATATGCTGCAGAGAGACTGCCCTTTCCCCAAAGGGATTAGAGGTTATGGCTAACGAGCAAAAGGTGAACCCAATCGCAAGTAGGTCAGGCCCCACAGAAGATCGAGAGGGAACGGGAATTAATAAACAGAAATTTATTGAGCAGTATATACAACGGAGAATGGTATAAGATTCACTGGCTCCCGAAAGGGTTAAAAAATTGAAGTCACATAGAACACTAAAAGGCAGTGATCAACATCAAAATTTTCGCCCGCTCCCATGTGACGCCCGTCCGATGATGAGAGGGAGCGGATGAGCGGGTGTATCCTGGCTTCTTTTTAATGTTTTAGTCCTCTCCTCCTGATACTTCGGGCTTATATTTTCCTCTTGAAAGCCTCGCCCTTCAGGGCGGGGAGGAGGTCAGTACAGGAGTGTTGGTGCCCAGACTGTCGAGATGGAGTGGGAGGATCTGGGGAAGTTCTCCCTTCAGAAAACCGAAGCTACCTGGGATTTGTTGCCGTTTCTTGCGGCGCTGGAAGATCTGGATGAGGAGGTTATTGAGGGTATAACATCCTCGATAAAGTGGGTGCAAACTTTATAAAGGATTGGCGCATATATACTGTTGAGTCTGTGAGAATGATCGGGCTCGGGCCCTTTGAGTGGTGGCCTCGGCGGACCCTCATGAAGCCGGGGATGCACCGTGAGAAGGGCTCATAATCGCTGTCTCCTCTATAATATTCCCTTTCTGCGGAGCTCCTTTTTGAGAGCCCTTAAGTTTGGAGTTTTCTCGTAAATCTCACGACTAATATATGCAATGTTATCAGTTAGAAGAACAATGTGACGGAATTCCCTCCTTTTCTTGGCAATACTTTCTTTAAAAACGTTCTTTCTATCTTGATAGTCTCGAAGTTTCTTTGATAACACTACATCGTCAATTATTAAGAGCCTGGCATTATTTTCAAACTTACTCATTTGATTGTAGAGGTCATCAAAATAGGGAGTTACCCATACGTATTCTAAGAGCGGTTTGATAAGGGCAAACCTTTATGGAAATTTTGAAATATAGTTTCTCTTTTCCTGCTTTCTAAGCTCAGCTATATGTTTAAGCCAACTACCCTTCTCCCTAAGCTCCCTCAGATTACCATAATTAACCACAACCAAGGCATAGATTGTCCTTTTTTCTTTGCTTCTATCAACTGAGATTACTAATGTTTTCATTCCATCACCAGCCGCTTGGGTTTCTTTTCCTGTGGAATTAGTGCGATGATCTCTTTGAGTTCCTTTGGAGTGAGTGGATAAACTCTTTCTCTAAATTCAATCTCAGATTGGGATGTAAACTACTTCCTGTCTATATTATAGATTTTGCCCTTCTTTTTCTGTTTTTTAACTGAGTTGGTGATTTAAAAACAAAGAAACACATTCGGGGCGTTCAATATAGTCTGCCCGAGCCTGATTTTAGTGAAGAGGCCAGAGGTTTTGTGGTTCTTTTGAGAAAGGATATTTATACTGAGGATCACCTGAGAAAGCTGGGTTTAAATGAAAGGCAGGTTAAGGCAGTGCTCTATGTGAAGGAGAAAGGGAGGATAGGAAATAAGGAGTATCAGGGATTGTTTGGAGTATCAAAACCGACAGCTTCCAGGGAACTGGACAGTCTTGTCAGGAAAGGGATTTTAGAAAGAGTCGAGGTTACGGGAAGGGGGTACTTACTGTGCTAAAGGGCTCATAAAGGTATAATGAATTGGAAAGGTGAATCCCATGAGCGAGGCAAGCCAGGCTTTGCAGAGGATTGGGAGGGAATAGGATTGTCCTTGCTGAAATGATTATCCCAATCCTCCTCGAATTCCCGGGCAATTAATGACTGTTTTTTGGATGAAAGCTTTTTAAGCCTCCTCCCCGAACCATACGGGAGGTTGTGAGATGCTTGAAATCATAAAGCGGGAGCTCAAAAACCTCAGAAGCCCACTCTACAGGAACTCCATCTACATCTCACTCTCCTCACTCACGACCACACTCGCCGGCTTTATATTCTGGGCCGTGGCGGCGAGGCTCTATCCGGCAGGGGATGTAGGTGTAGCATCTGCGATCGTTTCAGCGTTGAATCTGACATTTCAGCTCTCGATGCTTGGCATGAACTTCGCCCTGATCCGCTTTTATCCTGAATACCGTGAGGGGGCGGCGGGAACTGCGCTCTTTGTAACGGCCATCGCTGGTCTGGTGTTTTCAACGGCTTATGGTCTGCTGATGATCACCTCAAAGTCCTTCAGCGGTTTGTCATCCGTCGCTTTCCTTGAGGCCGTCAACGGAACCGTCCAGAGTTTAAAGCTCAACGTGCACGTGAGACCTTAGGGGGTGGAATGATGAAGCTCGGCATCATCCTCGACATGGACGGAGTGCTCTACCGGGGCGAAGAGCCCCTCAAGGGGGCCAGGGAGGCGGTAGACTTCCTGAAGGAGAGGGGAATCCCCTTCGTCCTGCTGACCAACAACTCCACGAAGACCCCGGGGAGCTACCGAGAGAAGCTTCTCAGGATGGGCATAGAAGTTTCTGAGGAGAGGATCGTCACCTCGGGCCTCGCGACGAGGCTTTACATGGAGGAACACTTCAAACCGGGAAAAGTATTCGTCATCGGTGGAGAGGGCCTTCTGGAGGAGATGAAGGGGCTCGGCTGGGGCATCGTGGACGTTGAAGGGGCTAAAGAGGGCGGATGGAGAGATGTCGAATACGTCGTCGTCGGCCTCGACCCCGATTTAACCTACGAGAAGCTCAAGTACGGGACGCTGGCTGTGAGGAACGGGGCCCGGTTTATAGGCACCAACCCGGACACGACCTACCCTGCTGAGGAGGGCCTCTACCCGGGTGCGGGCGCGATAGTAGCCGCCCTGAAGGCATCAACCGGTGAGGAGCCCATCATAATAGGCAAGCCCAACGAACCGGCTTACGAGGTTGCCGTCGAGAGGCTCAGGAGCTTCGGAGACTTCGATGAGGTCTGGATGGTCGGCGACAGGCTCGACACCGATATCGCCTTCGCAAAGCGCTTTGGAATGAAGGCGGTAATGGTCCTCACCGGTGTGAGCAGCCTTGAAGATGTCGAGGGGAGCGGAACGAGGCCTGACGTCGTGCTGACTGGAATAGGGGAGCTCCCAGAGTACATTGAGGCGGAGCTGGGTGAAGGAGGATGAGACTGGGGCGGCTTTTGGAGAGGGTGATCTGGCAGGAGAACGAGCTCTACAACCTCCACAAGCTCGGTGAGACCTTCGCAACCTTCGAGAGGCCAGAACTCGCCGAGACCTTCAGGCTGATGGCGGAGGAGGAGCTGAGGCACAGGAAAACGATGGAAGACCTCCTGTCCAACGAGAGCCTGGAGAAAGCCGGCGTCGGAGCCTACACCGATGTCCTCTCCCTGGAGCCGATGCTCGCCGATGAAAGGGCTGAACCAGCGAGCCTGAGGGAGCTCGTCGTAGAGGCGATAGTGAGGGAAAAGCACGCCTACGAGATGTACACAAAGCTCTCCGAGGTAACAGGGGGCTCCCTCTCCCAGATCTTCAGGATGATGGCCGGGGAGGAGCTCAAGCACGCCTACAGGCTGAGGCTTATCTACGAGGGCCTTGAATAGATGGATAAATTATCCCACATTTTCCCCAAGAAGCTGAGACCATAGGCAGCAAATCTTCTAAAAAGTTGTCACTGTGGCAGGTGGGGAGGGGGCAAGGTATATTTACCTTTTAGACCAACCGCCCTGTGCTGTTGATTCTACCAATAACAGGGGAAAAGGGTAACTACAAGTCAGGGGTGTTTATATGCCGGTTGAAAAAGTGATGAAAAGGGATGGTAGAATCGTACCATTCGATAAAGACCGTATAAAGTGGGCTATCCAGAGGGCAATGCTCGAAGTCGGCGTCAGGGACGAGAAGCTTCTGAACAGGGTCGTGAAGAGGGTCGTGAAGAGGATAAACGAGCTCTACGAGGGGGAGACACCGCACATAGAGAACATCCAGGACATAGTCGAACTTGAGCTGATGCGCGCCGGCCTCTTCAACGTTGCCAAGGCCTACATCCTCTACCGCAAGAAGAAGGCCGAGATACGCGAGGAAAAGAAGAAGATACTCAACAAGGACAAACTCGATGAAATAGACAAGCGCTTCTCGACGAACGCCCTCCGCGTCTTAGCGAGCAGATACCTCATGAAGAACGAGAAGGGGGAGATAATAGAGAGCCCCAGACAGTTATACGAGCGCGTCTCAACGCTGGCCGTGATCCCCGACGTTCTCTACGATGAGAGGGTTTTCGACAGGAACGGGGGGCACGAGACCGATTTGGAGGCCCTCGAAAAGTACATGGAGAACCTCGACGAATACGACGGGAAGCTCTCGATAGGGCGCTTCAAGCTCAACAAGTGGCACTTCGAGAGGCTCCTCAACCTCTACCGCGAGCTCGCTGAAAAGGGCCAGATGAAGGTTTCAATTGACGAAATCGTTAAGATGCTTGAGAGTGGGGCCTTTGATAAATACGAGGACGAGATAGAGGAATACTTCAGGCTGATGACAGGTCAGGTTTTCATGCCCAACACGCCGGCCCTCATAAACTCAGGAAGGCCCCTCGGCATGCTCTCGGCGTGCTTCGTCGTCCCTATAGAGGACGACATGGAGAGCATAATGAAAGCCGCGCACGACGTGGCAGTTATACAAAAGATGGGCGGGGGCACCGGAATCAATTTCTCCAAACTCCGCCCTGAGGGAGACATGGTCGGAACAACGACCGGAGCGGCGAGCGGCCCGGTCTCGTTCATGCACCTCATAGATGCAGTCAGCGACGTCATAAAGCAGGGCGGCGTGAGGCGCGGAGCGAACATGGGCATCTTAGAGGTCTGGCACCCGGACGTTGAGAAGTTCATCCACGCCAAGGAGAAGAACATTGGAACGAACGTTTTAGCGAACTTCAATATAAGCGTCGGCCTCTGGGAGGACTACTGGGAGGCCCTAAAGGAGGGCAAGCGCTACCCGCTCGTGAACCCGAGGACCGGCGAGAAGGTCAAGGACATAGACCCCAAGAGCCTCTTTGAAGAGTTAGCTTACATGGCCTGGGCTAAGGCCGATCCAGGTGTGGTGTTCTTTGATGTGATAAACAGAAGGAACGTGCTGGCGGAAGCAAAGGGTGGTCCCATAAGGGCCACTAACCCATGCGGTGAAGAGCCCCTCTACGACCATGAATCCTGCAATTTAGCCAGCATAAACCTCGCAAAGTTCGTGAAGTATGACGACGAAGGGAAGCCCTACTTCGACTGGGATGAGTACGCCTATGTTATCCAGAAGGTGGCGAAATACCTCGACAACGCAATAGACGTCAACAAGTTCCCGCTCCCCGAGATAGATCGCAACACGAAGCTCACAAGGAGGATAGGCGTTGGAATGATGGGCTTAGCGGACGCTCTCTTCAAGCTCGGCATTCCCTACAACAGCGAGGAAGGCTTCTCCTTCATGAGGAAGGCAACGGAGTACCTCACTTTCTACGCCTACAAGCAGAGTGTCGAGACGGCCAAAGTGAGGGGAAGCTTCCCGCTCTACGAGAGGACGAAATACCCTGAGGGAGACCTCCCCATAGAGGGCTTCTACCACCGCGAGATATGGAACCTCCCCTGGGACGAGCTCGTGGAGGACATCAGGAAACACGGCGTCAGGAACGCCATGGTCACGACCTGCCCGCCCACGGGAAGCGTCTCGATGATATCAGATACGTCCAGCGGAATAGAGCCGATATTCGCCCTCGTCTACAAGAAGAGCGTGACCGTTGGCGAGTTCTACTACGTGGACCCGGTTTTCGAGGCCGAGCTGAAGAAGCGCGGGCTCTACAGTGACGAGCTCCTCAAGAAGATAAGCGACAACTACGGCTCAATACAGGGCCTTGATGAGATCCCGGAGGAGATGCAGCGCGTTTTCGTGACCTCCCTGGACATCCACTGGCTCGACCACATCTTGGCCCAGGCGAACATTCAGCTCTGGCTCACTGATTCTGCGAGCAAGACGATAAACATGCCCAACGACGCCACCGTTGAGGACGTAAAGGCCGCTTACATCTTGGCCTACAAACTCGGATGCAAGGGAGTCACTGTCTACCGCGACGGCTCTCTCTCGGTTCAGGTCTACAGCGTTGAAGGCGAGAAGAAGCAGCGCGTCAAGCCAAAACCGAGCGAGTACGCGGTTGAGAAGCTGAAGGCCGTGGTCGAGGCAGAGCCCTGGCTTTCAAAATTCATCAACGTCGAGGCCATAATCAACGGGACGAACGGGAAGAAGGAACCTCAGCCCGGGCTGACCTTCTCGGTCTCCCACGTCTCGGCTCCAAAACCACCCCATGAACATCCGCACCACGCCGAGAAGCCTGAGATACCGGAGGAGAAGATACAGGAGCTGCTCGGCGTTGCGTACTGTCCGGTCTGCTACGAGAAGGACGGCGTCTTAGTCGAGCTCAGGATGGAGAGCGGCTGCGCCACCTGTCCGCGCTGCGGATGGAGCAAGTGCGTCATAAGCTGAGTTCACCTTTTCTTCCCTTCCCATTTCCGACTGGGTTGACAGCTCCCTGTTAAGATAGCCTTTTTAACCCCAACATTTCAACGTCCATTATCCAAAGGAAAGCCTTTAAGTGGGGGCCGGGATGACTCCCGCCATTCGGGGGTGAGGAAATGGACAAGGTTTACCTCACGTGGTGGCAGGTTGATAGGGCGGTTTTTGCCTTAGCGGACGAGCTGAGGAAGGGCTTCACCCCGGACGTCATCGTGGGCATAGCCCGGGGGGGCCTGATCCCAGCGGTCAGACTGAGCCACGTTCTTGGGGATGTCGAGGTCAAGGTCATCGACGTCAAGTTCTACAAGGAGATCGGCGAGAGGATGGAGAGGCCGGTCATAACGATCCCCCTTCACGGCTCGCTGGAAGGGAAGAAAGTTGTAATAGTGGACGACGTCAGCGACACGGGGAAGACCCTCGAAGTTGTAATCGAGGAGGTCAGGAAGGCTGGGGCGAGCGAGGTTAAAGTGGCATGCCTCAGCATGAAGCCCTGGACGAAGGTTGTTCCGGACTTCTACGTCTTCAGAACCGACAAGTGGATAGTCTTCCCCTGGGAGGAGTTCCCGGTTGTGGTGAGGGAGTAATCCCTTTAACCTCCTTTCCCAACTTTTCCCGGTGGTGCTATGAGGGCATTTATAGCCGTTGAAGTCAGCGACGAAGTAAGGGACAACCTCCTCAAAGCGCAGGAGAGGATAGGAAACAAGGCCGCGAAGATAAAGTTCGTTGAGAGGGAGAACCTCCACGTAACGCTGAAGTTCCTCGGAGAAATAGATGATGCAACCGCTGAGGAAGTCAAGAAGGCCCTGGCGGAGATAGCGAAGAAGCACAGAAAGCATCGCGTTCGCGTTAAGGGAATAGGCGTCTTTCCTAATCCCAGCTACGTCCGCGTCATCTGGGCAGGCATAGAGAACGACGAAGGAATAAAGGCGATTGCCCAAGATGTGGAGAGGGAGATGAGAAAACTCGGCTTCAAGAAGGACAAGGACTTCGTGGCTCATATTACCATCGGCCGCGTCAAGTTCGTCAGGGATAAGGCCGAGCTCGCGATGGCCCTTAAAGACCTCGCCAACGAGGACTTCGGGGAGTTTGAAGTTAATGCGATAGAGCTGAAGAAGAGCACGCTGACGCCGAAGGGCCCCATCTATGAGACGGTGGCGAGGTTCGAGTTAGGGGAGTGAAGCTGGAAGAGGAAGAGAGGAACCGGGATTATCGCGAGGTTGCTTCCCCCGATGAACTCAAGGGTGTCCTTTGAAAGGAGCACCTTGTTTTTTATCCCCATCCTCGGGAAGTCCGAGGGCTTAACCTTCTTCCTCCACTTCACTTCAACGCCAAAACCAGGGGTCAGGAAGTCCACTTCCTTGGAACCACTGAAGAAGTAGGTCGGGTAGAGGCGCTTCAGGTGCTCACCTACAACACCTTCGATTATCCTGTCCGTCTCAGGCCCCTTTCCAAAGAGCCTCTTGAAGGTCTGGATCAGCAGCGGATCAGCGAAGTAGAACTTGCGCTCCTTTCGGAACAGGGACGTGAAGTCATGGGGCTTAACCTGGAAGTAGTTTCGCCCTATGAACAGCTCCTCAAAGAGTTCAAGGTAGTCCCTCACAGTCACGTGGGAGCCTATCTCAAGCTCCTTGGCGAGGGAGTTTAGGGTCAGCCGATCTCCATAGCGACGCATCAGTCCGAGGATTATGGAGAGTGCTATCCTTTCGCTCCTCCCAAGTTTGGCAACGTCGAGGATCGTGGCGTTGTAGACCATCTCGTAGGTTTCCGGTTTTATCCCTCCCTCAAGCAGTTCGTAGATTGCCCTCGGATACCCACCGGTCAGCAGGTAAAAATCGAGTGCACCACCCAACGTCTCCAGGTATGGGTACAGTTCAAGGGCGTTCTCGTAGAATTCGTGGCTTCTCCGGGGATTTTCATGAGGAAGTTCAACCCCCTTAAGTTTTGGTTCAAAGATCGTTGAAACCGTCCTGAAGTCCAGCGGGAGGAATTCATCAACCCGTATCTCTCTTCCGGGAAAGCTCTCCCTTTTCAGCCCGGCCGAAGTCGAGCCTGTAACCTGGAGCACCATTCTCTGTGAAAGGGGAGAATCAAGAAGGAACTTAACCGCTCTCTCCCAGCCCTCGACGAAGGTAACCTCATCGAGAAAAACATAGGCTTTTCCCTTCACACTCCGGAGAAACGATTTAACAACGGAGACTATCTCACGGTAGTCCTTCAGAAGGTCGCAGGAGAAGTAGAGGACGTTCCTCGGGTTTACTCCAGCCTTGATGAGCTTTGCCACGGAGAGCTTCATGTAGGTGGTTTTTCCCACCTGCCTCGGACCGATTAGGATTTGGTTTACGGGTTTGAAGAGGTAGTCGATCCGCGGTTCCTTTGACAGGGCTTTCTTGACCCGCTCGTCCTCGTATATTGCATCCGGGTCAGTCCACCAGGGGTTTTGGACTACAATGAGGTCTTCCATTTCACATCATTGATATTCTAATAACAAAAGATATATAAGTATTTTGATAGTTAAATATCAATAGGTGCAGAGAATGAACGTCCATGAAGTCATCGAAGAAGTCCTTCAGCGAATCAGGCCAACCGAGGAGGAGAGGGCCTTCGTCGAAGGCCTGATGGTGGAACTCAGAGGGCTGGCGGAAGAAACCATTGAAAGCTCGGGCCTCGACGTTAAGCCCTACTTCGTCGGCTCCTTAGCAAAGGACACCTACCTCGCTGGAGACCATGACGTTGACCTTTTCCTGGCTTTTCCGCTCGAAACTCCACTGGAGGAGCTTAGAGAGAAAGGGTTAGAGCTTGGAAAGGCCATCGCTGAAAAGCTCGACGCCTATGAGGTAGCCTACGCTGAACATCCGTACGTGAGGGCAGCCTATAGAGGTGTGAGCGTCGACCTCGTGCCCTGCTACGACGTGAGGGATTGGAGGGACGTCAGAACTGCAGTCGACCGCTCGATACTCCACACTGAGTGGGTGAACGAGCACCTGAACGGCAGGAACGATGAGGTTAGACTCCTCAAGCGCTTTCTGAAGGGCATAAACGCCTACGGGAGCGAGATTTACATCAGGGGGTTTTCTGGCTACTTGGCGGAGATTCTGGTCATCAAATACGGCTCGTTCTTGGAGGTGTTGAAGAACGCGGACTTCATGCTGAGGCAGAAGGTAATCGACCCGGGGGACTGGCTGAAGAGGGAACCCGAGCTCGCCATGAAGACCCTGAAGAGGGAGGTGGAAACCGACAGACCGCTTGTACTCATCGACCCGGTCGATCCGAGGAGGAACGTAGCGGCGAATTTAAGCTGGGAAAAGTACGGGCGGCTGTACTTCAAAGCCCGGGCTTTCCTGAAGGAACCTTCATTGGAGTTCTTCTTCCCGGAGGAGGCCAGGGTAGGGAGCTACCTGAGGGAGCTCAGGGAGAGGGGAACCCACCTCTTAACCCTGCTCTTCGAGAAGCCCGACCTGATAGACGACGTCCTCCTGCCCCAGCTTGAGAAGAGCGCCAGGGGGCTGGGAAGGGCCCTCGCGAGGGAGGGCTTTGGAGTTCTCGAATGGGACACCGGATACTCCGGGGGGAGGGCCTTCCTAATGCTCGAACTCGAGAGGATAGAGCGCGGGAGGGTGAGGATAAGACCCGGGCCGGAGTTCTTTACGGAGCGGGCCCTGGACTTTTACGCCAAGAACGAGACGGTCTGGATCGAGGGGAAGAGGCTTTACACTGAGAAAAAAGTTACTGAAAACGTTGTGGAAGTTGTTAGAGGGCTCTTGGAGAAGAGCCAGGTTCCCCTCGGAAAGAACCTGAGGGAAGCGATAAAGGGAGCTGACGTGCTCGTGGACTACGTACCCCCCGAATTGGAGCGGGAAGCGTACCTCTTCCTCAGAAGGGAAAGGAAGAGGATAAAGTGACTACCCCCTGTGCTCGCACCACTCCCCTCTCTCCCAGTGGCCGTGGGCTTCGCCGGGGATGTGACCGGTGTCCGCTACCGCCCATTCGAGGTTGTAGGGCTCGATTAAATCCCTCAGCTCCCCCCTCAGATCCCTCTTGCCAACGTAGAGGGCCGCCCTCGTCACGACGTTGTAGCCGCTGTTTGGAACTTCGGGTTTGAGGGCCTCCTTCCAGGCTCTTTCAGTCGTTTCCCAGCCCTCTAAGGAGGGCATGGCGGAGAGGTTCCATAGGTGATAAAGGCGCTCGAAGTTGAGAAGCCTGAGGTATGCCTCGGTGAAGAGATTCTGAAGTTCACCACCCCCGAAGTACTTCATGAGCTCTATAAGTGCCTTTGCCATAACCGAGACGTTTCCGAAGGCGACGCGCGTGTCGAGGTTCTCCCAGAAGCGCGGACAGGAGTGGTTAGCGAGGAGCATCAGGTAGTAGGCCCTCCCGAGTTTCAGCGCGCTTCTTTCGCCGCCCGCGGGTTCGAGGACGTAATCGAGGGAGTTGTCCATACCGAAGTAGTCGTAGTAGTCTCCGAAGAAGATCCTCGCGTACCTGACGAGGAACTCCTCGACCTTTGAACCATCAACACCGAGAGCCTCAAGGCCCTTGAGAACCCCAACCCTGACGGCCCTGTTGAGCTCGGTGAAGAGCCTCGTGAAGGCCACCTTCCAGAGCTGGCTCACTTTCCTTCCGTTCACCTCCCTCGCGAAGACCCTCCCATCGGCCCTTCTGTAACCAAGCCAGCGCGAATCGCTCGTCTTGCCGTCGGTGCTCAGGTCAAAGTAGTCGCTCCAGCTTGAGTAGTCCTTGACGCCGATCTCAAAAGAGCACTCCCCCTCAAGGCGTTTGAAGCCACCGGATAGCTTTTTGGCAACGAATTCCATCGCGGAAACGCGCTCGACTCCATTGCCTTCAAGTCCCTTCATCCACGCTGTAAAGCGGTCGAGCTGGGCAGGGTTTCCCAGGAGGCTCTCAAGGTCGCTGGCCGTGAAAACCAAATACGGAACACCGAGCTTCTCCTTGTAGTCATCACGGTAGCCTAAAGTCGCGGAGGTCAGCCCGGGGACGTCGAGGGTGTTGAAGGCAAAGGCATCGCTTATCCACCACTCCCTTCCGAAGACGAATGAGCTGCCGTAGCGGTTGCAGGAGTGCTTCGCCTGCGGAAAGTCGTAGAGCAGCTGCCTCTCGTCGAGGAGGAAGACGAGTTTCCTATCGGTTGAGGACTCAACTATTGATGCACTCACCCTCGTTATCACCGCCTCGGGAAGCCAGTAGCCGAGGACTTTCCGCCCATCGGTTAAAGGGGCGTAGAAGTCGAAGGAAACCCTCGCGAGGATTCTCTGCTCAAACTCATCGAGATGCGGGAGTATCGGATGAAAGGGAACCGTGGGAACCGCGTCAAAAACTCTCATGAGCTCCACGGCGTCTTCAAAGGCTTTTCTATGGTAGCTGAGGAGCATCAGGAATGTAAAGGGCTCCACGTCAATGCTTACCCCCTTCATCCTTGAGAGAACCTCCGAAATGTGCTCGTAGGAGTAGAGCATAGCCCTCGTCCAGTTCTCCCCTTTGACTTCATCATCACGGATCTTAATGGCGACGGGGCTCTTCCTCTCTTTGTACTCCAGCGGCTTTGAACCGTCTCCGTCCTTAATGTACACTATGTCGCCCGGCTGATAGGCGTGGAAGTGGTGGGCGTACTTCATGAACATGGTCTCACCGTGAGTGATACCTCTCGGTGGCTTATTTCACTTTCGGCCCGGACAATGCGGACATTTCTACCCATCTTTGTCCGACAGATTAATAAAGGCGTACATCGAGCTTAGGTCGGTGGAAGGATGAAAGGGGAGATAAGGAAGCTCCTTGGAGAGGATCTCACCAATTACCTTGAGCTGATGAGGGCAAAGCTGGCCTTCGCCGAGGAGCTCTACGGTGTCAGGATGAACTACGTACCCCTTGTTACGGAGGGGGAGATAGTCATCTTAGACAAGAACGATGGGAAGATCAAATGGCTCAGGGACAAGAGACCGCTTACAGCCGAAGAGCTCAGCGGCCTCGCGGAGAAGATAAAGGAGAACCTTGAAAGCGGCTACGTCGAGATGCTCCTGACGATGAACATATCCTGCATTAACACGCCGGGCGAATAGCTTTTAAATTTCCGGGGGAACTCGGCCCCATGGAGAGGGCCGAACTTACGCTCTTGGGAGCCACAGTCCTCTGGGGCCTCACCTTCCCGGCGATGAAGGTCAGCCTGGCCTATCTCCCGCCGATTCTCTTTCTCTCGTATCGCTTTGGAATAGCCACTTTTTTAATGCTCCTAATTTTTAGGGAGAAGGTTCTTAAGAGGGAATCCATAACAGAAGGCCTCATCCTCGGGTTCACCCTCTTCTTCGGCCACGGTTTCCAGATAGTTGGCCTTGAGTACACAACCGCCTCAAATTCAGCTTTCATAACCTCCCTCTACGTCGTCTTCACGCCCTTCATTGGGTACTTCCTCATAGGAGAAAGAATCGGTGGGAAGGACCTCGTATCACTCATCACCGCCTTGGCCGGTCTCTATCTGATATCCGGGGCCAACGGCAGGATAGGCTTAGGGGATGCGCTCACCGCACTGTGCGCCCTGAGCTTTGCATTCCAGATAGTCCTCGTCCAGCGCTTTGGCCACAGCGACTACCTCAGCCTTTCATTCTGGCAGATATTCTGGAACTTCATTTTCTCAACTGTCTTCAGCCTGCTTTCCGAGCCCTTGAGCGTTCCAGAGGGGATTGTCCCATGGACAGGACTCGTCTACACCGCCGTTTTTGGAACCGTTGTAGCCTTCACCCTTCAGACCAAGTATCAGAGGGAGACCACAGCCTACAGGGCCGCTTTGATATACTCCATGGAACCAATCTTCGGCTCGCTCTCCGCCTTCCTCCTCCTTGGAGAGGCTTTGGCCGGAAGATCCCTCCTTGGGGCCCTCCTCATCATGGCCTCCGTATGGAACGAGATAAGGAGAAAGCCAGAGGGGACGCCGTGAAGGGCCCCAGAAAATTTTAAAAGATCCCCGGCGATTCATGTCCCGGGGTGGTGGCATGAGGATCAGGGCAATAAAGTTCGTGGATCGGGACGGAGAGGAGTACTACCGCTGCCCTAAGTGCGGGAGGATCTTCAGGAAGAGCCGCGACTACACAAGGCACGTTAACAGGGCCCACCGCGGGGTTAAAGCTCGGAAGCAGGGAGCAAACAAGGCAGCCCTCCAGTGAACGCCTTTACCTTTTGTCTGTTTGGCCGAAAGCTAACTCCTGTAGAGTATTCTGATGGAATCCCCGTAGCTGAAGCCGTTGTGATCAGCTGGGGAGAGCCTGAGGCCCGGTAGAACCTCTCCATCTTCCTCAACCCATTCTCCCACGATTATCGAGGCCTTTGAGCCCTTAAGGCCGAACAGGTAGTGAAGTCCAGCTACCACGGCGTCCCAGCAGTTTCCGGAGACCACGATGTAGTGGCTCCCGTTTACCAGAACGGACTGTATTGCAAAGGTGCCCCTGGTTACGTCCCAGTTTTTCCTCCCCTCGTGTATGGCGTAGAAGTACCTGAACGTTGGCCCTGTTATCACTGAATAGTTCACTGTCACTGGTATGAGGTACTCGTCCTCCAACAGCCGTATCAAACTGTTGGTGCTTGAGTTTCCGAGGATGAGGTGGTAGTTTCCTCCACCTGCATTGGGGATCATTTCCATGACAGTGTCCCTTACCCCATCCGGAATGCGACCCCAGAGAACGGTGGCGGGGGACAATGCTGTTGAGTTTCCAATAGGTTTCAGACGGTAGGGAAACGGGACATGGCAGAGGGTCGAGGAGCAAACGTCCGGTGCGGTAGGGGGCTTCGCACTTCTCAAGGGTTCGAGGTGAACGCCGTACGCCCATCCGAGGAGTTCAACAGCAACGGAGTTGGGAGGAATCCCGTAGCCGGGGGTAAAGAAGAAGCCGGGCGTGGTTATTGAGGCGAATTCTATATCGCCTAAATTCCAGTAGTAAGGGTACCTGTAGAGGGGCGGAAGCCTTGCAACGTTGGCAACGCTGACGGCGATGAAGATTCCAAAAACAACCGCGAGGCTCTTCTTAGAGGATGCCCTTGGGGTGTTTAATTTAAATATCTTCTCCGCAACGCAGGGGACTGTAAAAACCGCAAAGTATTGGTAGATCCTCAGGCCCCAGTTCCTGAACCCAAAGGCACCGAAACCGGTGGGCATGAAGAACGAGACCGCTGTCCCCGAGATGCCCAAGAGCACGAGAGTTAGGAGAATAATGAAATAGGGGATGTTCATGCCGCCCCTCACCCGCTCGAGCAGCCGGTATAAAAAGAGAAGAACGAAGAGGAAGTTGCCTGCCTGCATTAGAAACGGAAGCCCCCAGTTGCCAGAGTAGAGCCCCGTGTACAGCGCCCTGTTCAGCCAGAACTGGAGGAAGATCAGCAGCAGGAAGAAACCGGAGAACACCGCGATCCAGATCTTCACTTTACCCATTCTGAAAATACCAAGCAGCAACGAGCCCGCTCTGAGGAGGAGATCCCTGAGCGCAACCCCCAATATCAGTCCACAGGCAAGGATCACAACGTAAGATAGGAGGAGTGCCCCCGGGAAGTTCCAGCCGGCGAGCTCAAGGAGGCGGAGGGAGGAGTGCTTAAGGATCCACTTCGCTGAGAAAACTGTGCTCCTGTACTGGGGCATGAGGAGAAACGCCAACAGACCCCCGAGGGGAAGGGACATGGAAGCAAGGTATCCCTTAGCGGACCTCTTTCCAGTGGCCAAGTAGAACAATTCCACGGCCCAGTATGCGGGGAGAAAGACGAAAAAGGACAGGACGTGGACAAAGGTGAGCGCTATCCAGAGGAGCAGAACGGAGAGCGCCCAGCTGGAGCTCAAGCTCTTATTTAAGAGGAGGTAGAGCAGAGCGATGCCCAGCATTATCCCAAAGGCCTGGGGTCTGACCTCGTTGGCGTTCCAGAGGAAATGGCTGCTGAGGAGAAGGGCAATTAAAAGTGAAGCCTGGTTAAGGTTGAATCCAATTCCAGTGGCAAACCACCTGATGAGATAATAGTAGGTGAGGAAAGTTGCTATTGAGAGGAGGAGAAGCCCAAGAACAGGGTTTCCAGTTACTAAGGTAAGCCCCCTCAGGAGGGAAGGGACGAAGAGACCGGAGTATATACCACCCGTCTTAACGGTCGATAGATAATAAGCCTCATCGAAGGTCGTGGTTATCCTTCCGGCCCCAAAGCGAACTGCACACCACGTCGCTAAGAGGACTACGAAGGGGAGATACCCTCTAAGACCCCTCAACTCCAACACCGAGCTCAATAATCAGAAGAAGAGAGGAAAGAAAGTTTGGAAGAGGGCATCAGCCCTCGGCTATCGGCTTGATGAGGTCGCCTGGGCTGAAGCCGTTGTGGTCGTTGCTGGTGAACTTGAGGAATCCTGGGCTGTAGATTATGCCGTCGGTGTCCTTCCAGACGCCAACGACGTAGTTCTTGCCGTTGAGCTCGCTGAAGTGCTGGCTGAAGTAGTAGGCTGCCGCCCAGGTGCTGTCGGCATCGGTACCGTAGATCATGTAGATCACTGCACCTGTGGTGTTGTCAACGACCTTCTGGATGATCCAGTAGCCCTCGCTGACGTTCCACCACTCGGCCGGAGCCGTCCAGTTGGCAACGACGTTACCCTCTGCAACTATGCTGATCGAACCGTCGCTGTTGACAACCATCTTCGCCTCTCCAAGGCCCTGGTAGTGGGCGGTGATGCTGTTGACCTCAGGCCCGCCGACGGCTATGATCATGTCGTTGGAGCTGAGGCTGCTGATGTTTATGTCGCTGTCGGTATAGGTTGGCTTGACTCCGATGGTCTCGAAGAGGAAGGACATCGCCTGGTAGTCAACTGACTTGAGCGCATTGTTTCCAAGGACGACCATTGTGTTGTGGGTCTGGGTGTCGCTTATGAACGCTCCAAGTCCGGTGAGTGTGCTTGTGGTTGTAACGACCACGTCAGCGGTGCTGGTGACGAACGGGTAGACGGTCGTGTCGGCGTAGCCCACTCCTCCGCCGTAGTGGGCAACAACCCTGTACTTGGTGCCGGAGAGGGAGGCTGGCACGTTGAATGAGTAGTGGCCGTAGCCATCGGCTATGGTCTTGAGCACGTTGCCGGCGTAGTCTGTGGCAGCGACCCAGTTGCCGTTCTCGTTCACGAACAGCTCCACAGTCGCGCCTGGGAGGAGGTTGTTCTTCGGGTCAACGACGTCACCTGAAATGCTGCCGATTCCTCCAAAGGAGACGGTGTAGTTCTCGCTTGTGAGACCGTCGTACGTTGCCCAGACGTGGAGGTCGCCCATGTAGTGAATGAGCTCCTCGGGTGTGGCGTTCTGCGGGGCAGCCGAGTAGACCTTGAGGTAGACAGTACCGTTCGCGTCGGTGGTTCCGTTCTCGGGTTCGAGGTAGGCGATGGCCGGATTGTCCGTGTGGAACTGGATGGTGGCGTTGCTTATCGGTATCGGCTGGCTCGGGTACCTGCCGGTGATGCTGCTCTTGTAGCCGGCGGCCTCGTTGATTATCTCCTGGACGAGATCCTGCTTCTCGCTGTCAGTAAGGTACGGCAGGCTGTTAACCATGCTCTCGGTCTGGTTCTCGAAAGTCATGAACTGCTCATCGAACTGTCCGCTGACGTTGACGTACTTCTCGTACAGCTGAGCCATGAACTCAAAGTAGGAGCCGTACTGGGCGGGCTGTATTGCGAGGTTGGTCAGCTTGGTGAACTCGAGGTACGTCTCTGGTGAGAACGTGAAGGTGTAGCTGGTTGAGTTGGTGGCGTTTTCGATGTTCTCCTCGTAGACGAAGTCGTACGGTGTGTACGGTGCAAGTCCGTAGACCGAGGCAGGTGGTTTGATGGCTATGTAACCTGGGGCCTGCGGTATCTGGTACGTCCAGCCCTCTGTTACGGTCTTCTTGTAGGCTATAGCGCTTGCAGTTATCGTGTCGTTGACTGCTTCGACCGAGTAGTTGTACCAGGTCTGAACATTGGTAACGGTCTTGTCTATAGCCGCTGGCGTGAGGATCGGGTACTTCTCAGCTATGAACTCCGGAACTGCTATCAGGTAGAGGTTGAACTCGTTGACTGGGTAGAGCGGGAAGACCACCCTTCCGTTGACCGCAGCGGCGTTTACCTTCACGATCTGTCCTTTGACGTAGTCGTAGGCTGGGAAGTAGACGTTGCCGTCGATTGACCAGTATATAACAACGGTGTCGTTCGGTGCCTCAAGGGTTCCCTCTTTCACTATGTCAACGTAGACCCAGGTCGGGTTGACAGCTGGCTTGGTGACCTCGATCGTTGTCTTGGCGCACTTGTTGTACTCCTTCGCTACTGCCTTGACAGTGAAGTTGCCCGGAGCTGGTGCGAAGAGGGCCTTGGTGAAGGTGTACTCTCCGTTGACGAGGGTGAAGTCTGCAACGGTGAAGGTGCCGTTGGGTATGAGCTGCTGGTTGCTGAAAGTGATAATGACACTTATCGGGGCATTTATGTCCGCGGTGCCGTTGGTCTCATCGTCGATCGCCCTAACGGTGAAGTTGATGTTCTCAATGGTTCCTGCCGGTATACTGGTGTTGCTCGGGGTTATCTCAAGGTGCCATGGAGCAACGTGGAAGGTTCCCGTGACGGTAACGTTGTAGACGTCATCGTGTGCAACGACGGTGTAGTTGCCGGCTGGCAGGGTGACGTTCGCCATCCATATCTGGCCGTCGTTCGTTGTGAAGGTTATGTTCTGGCCCTCAACGTAGACCTGGAGGTTGTGGTAGTCGCCGCCGTTGTAGGTGATGTTGAGCATTACCTCGGTTGGGACGTTCTCGTAGATCCTCGGGGTGAGGACGCTCATCTCGAGGAGCTTCTTGACTTCGATTGTACCCATGAACTCAACGGCCGGGTAGTCGTTGGCGTAAACGGTTATGCTGCCGGTGCCGAGGTTGCTCTCGTTGAGCTCAATGCTGCCGAAGTCAACGGGACTGGCGTTGGTGTTCTTCTCAAGGGTTATGTTGCCCGGAAGCTGTATCTCTATCGTTGTGTTGCCCGTGTACGGAACGGTCTCGTTGTTGTCGGCTATGTACTCAAAGCCTACCACTACCGGGTTCTTGTAGCCCGGTGCAACGTAGAGCTCCTCAGGATAGGTGACCTTGACGCTCCAGCCGTGTATCAGGACGTTGAGGGTGGTGCTCTTGCCGTGGTCAACGTCGGTGACCGTGAAGGTTCCGACGCCCGCGTTCGGAGTCGCGAGGCAGCAGAAGAACACCTCGCCTTCGCCGCCGATTACCCAAGTGGTCTCGTTTCCAACAACTCCGGTGAGGTTGTAGTTGACGACGATGTCTGCATCTATGTTGGCTATTCCCATGGTAACGTCGTCGATGTAGGTGATGTTTATCTCGTAGTCCTGGGGCATGTAGGTGTACCACTCGGTTGGGCTGAGGGAGGTCTCAATGTGCCAGTCGTGAACCTCTATCGTGGCAGTGGGGCTGGTCTTACCGGATGCAACGTCCTCTGCGTAGACGGTTATGTTACCCGGCATCGTTGAAACAACGCCAGTGAACGTGACGCTTCCCTGGCCGTCGACTATCACCGCGGTCTGTTCGAGTTCAGTTCCATCGGGCAGGACGAGGTACACGTTGGCCTTTCCGTCGAGCATGCTGTCGCTGTAGTGGACGTTTACGGTAACGTCGCTTGATACGTTGGTGTAGAGGAAGTTAACGTTCGGGGTTACTGCGATGCTCCAGTTGACCACCGGTATCTTGAGGGTTGCGCTCTTGCCGTACTGGTCGGTTACGGTTACCTTCAGGTATCCCTGGGTGGCGGTAACCTCGCCAACGTTGACGACGGCTATTGCACTGTCCTCGCCAACCGGTTCAACGTTTGCCGTGTAAGTGCTTCCACCGACATCAACGGTGGCGGTGCTCTTAATGCCAGCGCTGTAGCCGATTATGAGGGTCATGTTCTGCGGTATTCCTGCGTAGAGCTTGCTCGGGTACGCGTTTATGTAGATGCCCCAGTCCTTGACCGGGAACACGAAGTCGTTGTTGTAGCTTATGTCCCTGTACATGGCCTCGACCTGGAACTCCTCGCTCGGAACCTGCGGTGATGTTAGGGTGAGTGTAACCGAGTTGTTCTCCTCGTAGTTCATTCCCTCGTAAGTAACCTCGATCGGTATGCTGACCGGGAGCGTGATCTGGGCGTTGGTGTCCGCATCCTTTGTAACGGCCTTGAAGGTTATGCTCGCGGGGACTCCGGCCCAGAAGTAGTCGCTTGAGCTGTACGCTGAGGAGCTTATGCTCGGAATCACATCAATGTACCAGTCGTGGGTTGTTACCTCTATAGGCTCGAGGGTGAGGAGGCTGTGACCGTTGTATGAAGCATCCACGAAGTACATAAGCCCTGCACCGGTGTCGTCCTCTATCTGGGTGGTGATGGTGTTGGTTCCGGTGGCTATGGTGTCGAGGGTCTCGTTGTAGAGGGTGAGGTCTATGCTGAACGGAAGACTCTCGCCGGTGACGTCATCAACCGGGGTGGCCTTGAGTGTGAGGTTGTAGGGTATGTAGGTGTAGATGTTCTTGGGTGTGTACTCGAGCTCAACGTGCCAGGTTCTTACGTGGATGAGCATCGGGCTCGGGAGCTGGCCCACTAAGTAGTCCTTGTTCGCAACCGTGTTGTGGTAGGTGGCCCTTGCCGTTACTATGATGTCAGAGGTCGGGTCAACTATCGGTATGGAGATGAGCTGACCATCCGTAACGCCGGTGTAGACGGTACCGCTTATGTTGACGTCAACGGCAACCCCTGCTGGAACGTGGACGGTTACCTTGAGTATGTTGTCAACGTACTCGTAAACTGGTCCGTTGGTGTTTATGTCAAAGGTGACCTGCCAGTTCTGAACCGGTATCTCGGCAACACCGCGGATGCTGCTGTCTATTGCATCGACGGCCTCAATGTAGATGTCGCCGGTTCCGTTAACAGGAAGCTGGTAGCTCGGTATCGTGACAACCCCGTTCACGACGGGAACGTTGTTAATTGTGTACTGGCTGCCATCGGCGTCAATTATGGTAATGTTGACGTAGCTGTTCGTGTCGTTCTTGTAGGCTCCCTCTCCCATGTTGTAGTAGTACTGAAGATCGAGCCTGATGGAGTTCCCAACGTAAGCGTAAACTGGGCTCTTCTCAGGAGTGGCCTTGACGTCTATCCACTTTCCTGTCACGGTTCCGTTCGGATAGACGGGCAGGTACTCCACGGCTTTCTTACCGAAGGTCAGGTCGGTGACGACAACCTTGGCGAGTCCCGGAAGGGTCGGGGTAACGTTGCTGAAGGTGACCACACCGTAGTAACCGCCGTTGGCGGTGTAGGGGCTTCCCTGCAGGGTTAAGTTCTCACTCAGGACTGTCCCGTCTGGGAGGTAGAGCTTGACGTTAACGGGCTCCTGGCCTGGGAAGTAGAGGCTCTCCCTGACCTCAACCGTGAGGGGAGTTGACCTGGCAACGGTGAGGTTCTTTGGAGTGCTGTCAACGTAAACTCCCCAGTCCTTAACGGGTATGGTCAGGGTGTCCATGACGTCGTAGGTGCTGTTGTATATCTTGACAGTTACGTAGCCGAGCTGGTTGAATACAGCGTTGTTGAGGACTATTCCCTCGCCGGTGTTGTTGACGATCGGCAAGGTGGTGTTCTGTATGAGTGTTCCATCAGGGGCGTAGACTTCAACGACTACGCTGCTGTTCAGGAGTATCGGAAGCTCAAATGTTGCGTTTACGTAGAGATTGGCCGGAATTCCGAGGTAGAACTGCCTGTCTTCGTAGGTACCGTAGTGGTAGACCTTGTAGGCACCTGTGACGTTCCAGTCCTCCACGCGAAGGGTCAGGCTCGTGGAGACGTGGTAGTTGGTATCGTTGATTATCACCGTAACGTTTCCAAGCTCGTCCGGGGTAAGCGGAACCTCAAAGTTCCCGACGTTGTTGATGACCTGGAAGGTACCGTTTGTGATCTTGTTGCCGTTGAGGAATATCGTGTAGTTGGCCGTTGAGTTAAGTGCGACGGTGAGGTTGTACTTAACGGTAACGTTAAGCCGCGCTGGGACATTGACGTAGAACGCGCTTGAGACAAAGATACCGTAGCGGATGGCGTAGCTGTCAACGTAAATGTTCCATGGGGTTCCCGGTATGGTGAAGCTCGTGTTCACCGGGTAGCTGGCAAGGGTAACGGCCGCGGTCGCCGGGTCAACTTTAAGACCCTTAACAACGACCTGTCCGGTACCGTTTGTTATAGTGCTACTATTAGCGTTGTTGACCACGCCTCCAGTAACGGTAACAGTGGCAGTGTCGTTTATGCCGAGAACTCCAAAGCTGCTCATTGTGGTGACGTTGGTGTAGAGGTCGAAGCTGACGTACTTGTAGGGGCTTGTGCTGTTCGCTCCCTGCGGGACCACCCAGTGAACCTGCTGGATCCACCACGGGTTAACGGTGGCAACAGCCGGGTTTGTATAGAGGTAAGTGCCCCCTGTTGAAGCAACCGATATGTTGCCTGAAGCGTTGACGGCGTTGAAGACTTCATCAACGGAGCCCGTGTTGTTCTGTATGAGTGATGAGTCAGTCTTTGAGTCTATTGAGACGTTTACCTGGACGAGGTTTCCATCGGGAAGGCTTACGTTGACGATCTGCCAGTCAGGAACGCTCACGAGGGAGTTGTTAACGAGATAGGGGTTGTATGTAACTGTGATGGTCGCGTTGAAGGGAATGTACTCAAATATCTTGTCGCTCAGCCAGTCGCTCCCATTGTAGTAGGGAACGGCACTCTTTATGTTGGTGAAAGTCACGTTGAACGGGGGCTTGACAACAAACAGGTACTGAACGGGGCTCCCAATGTTGCTGTAGCCGTTTCCGTTCCAGACGCTCTCCCAGACCTGAAGGATGACCTGGGTGACGTTCTGGGGAATGTTCTCGTACTCTGGGGGTATGTCCACTGAATTGCTGGAGTTTATGATAACGGTGTTCTGGCCGGCGTAAACCGGCTTGATCCTGCTGTAAACGGCGTTGCTGGAACCGCCCGCGTAGACGTAGTACAATGTAATGTTTGCGAAAGTGTTCTGACTTGCGTTAATGGTGACGTTCACGTAGTACGGGAAGCCGTTGAACAGTAGGCTATCCCCGTAGTTTGTCTCGGCACTAACCCCAGTAATGTAACCGGCAGCACTCACTGGTTTGAGGAGAGTCCCTGGAACAACTGATGCCAGCATTAAAATTGCCAGCATCAGGCTAAAAAGTTGCGCTTTCCTGCGCTTATTCATACTACTTCACCTACCTTCCTTTTTTGCCACTCTTTGAGGCCGGCCTCATGGAAGGCCAATACCTTATAGGCAAGCGGATAAATATAAACCTTTCGTCCCTTTATCGAGCATTATTTAATAATTAAAGCCGCGGGACTGAATTTCCAAAAAAAACACCCAATATCTTCAAAATTTCTCCAAAAGTTTGACCCCTAAGAGGGCCCTTTTTCTCGCGGAGTCAAAAGTCCTTGCAGCGGCCTCCGAGGCCCGTTTAAGGATACGACATCCCTTTTTTAAAGCTTTTGGAGACGCCATGACTTCGTTCAAGGTCGATGTCAGTTCAGTCTTTTGACGTGCTGGAGAAGAGTGCAGACGAGAAGGAAAGAAGCCGCCGAAGCGCTTCCAGAGGAGGGGGGAGAGAACGGGAACCGCGCCGAAGTGCATTCCCTCAAGCACCGCGAGACCGAAGGACTCGAAGGAGGAAGGGAGGACTAAGATCGAGGCTTTGGAGTATACCTCTGCCAGTTCAACCGGCTCGTCAATTCGGCCGAGGAACCTGATCCCTTTGAAGTTCCCGTACCTCCGAATGTAAGCATCAAGGAGGTCACCACCACCCACAACCCAAAGTTGCCATTCGGGAAAAGAAGCCGAGAGCTCAAGGAAAGACCTCAGAAGGAGGTCGAGCCCCTTGAAGGAATAGCCCCTTGAGACGCTGCCGACGAAGAGGATGACCCTCCCCTTCCGGCGGCAGGAGGTTGTGAAACTCCTGAGATCCCGCCTCAACGTGGGCGGTATCACAACGGAGTGAACCCCTTTTTTTTCAAGAAAGTCCCTCACCTCCGGAGATACCGAAACGACGAGGGAAGCTCTCCTAAACAGGAGCCTCTCAAGGGTAGCCGAGTAAAGTTTGGCTAAAAGGTCGGTGGGAGAGCCCTTCAGGAGGCCCAGGGTGTGGTAGACAACGATGAGGGGGATGCCTTTCAGGATTGAGAGCAACGCACCAACGTCGGCCGCGAAGGGGACGGGTGTGTGCACAACGATTAGATCCGGCCTCCATGAGTTCGCAATCTCAACGGCCCTCAGGAGGAACCTCAGACTGAGGGGGGTATTGGAGAACACGAGCCCGGCCCGAACCCTCTCCACAGGAAAGGGAAAGTGGTCTTCACTGGAATTCCGGCGGGTTAATGCCAGCACCCTGACCTGATGCTCCCCTGACAGCTCCCCCGCCATTTCCAGGGCGTACCTCTCAAGGCCGCCTCCCTCCGGGGGAAAGTAGGGTGTGAGAAGCAGAATCCTCAAAGGCTACCCCTCCTTAATCATATATATACTTATGAAGAAGGAGAGGAAGACCAGCTGGAGGCCGAGGGTCACGAGGGTCAGTATGAGGACGGCGTCCCCTATGCGGAAGAGGGCCCCGTAACCCTCGGCCCGCCACTGAAGGAAGAGCCTGACGCCGAGGATAAGACCGATTGAGATGAGAAGACCCCCGAGGGCCAGGCCCTCCTCAAGTATTGAGTACCTCATGAAGAACGAGCCCACCCTATCGGGCTTAGCAAAGCCCTCCTTGATGGCGTACACCTTAGCAGATACGCCAAAGCCCAAGACTTGGGTCCCGGTTATAACGAGGAGGGACGAGAGTATCATTGTGTGAACCCTGATCGGCTGCAGGAGGTAGGTGTAGGCCATCAGGAGGAGCCCGGCCCCGAGGATTGTGATGCCGGGAACAATGAAAAGGTAAGTTGGGGAGTAGAGAAGCATCAGGCGGAGGTGCCTCCAGCCGTCCCTCAGGGAACTGAGCTTGGATTCACCGATCCTGCGGTGGTACCTTATCGGAACCTCCAATATTCTCAGGCCGGCCCGCGCGGCCTCGATTATCATCTCGCTCGCGAACTCCATTCCGCGGCACTTGAGGTTGAGCCTCCCCAAAGCCTCCCTGCTAATGGCCCTCATTCCACAGTGGGCATCGGAAACACCGGCTTTGAAGAACAGGTTTAGAACCCAGGTCAGGAAGGGGTTCCCGATGTGCCTGTGAAGCCAGGGCATGGCCCCGGGGTCTATCTCGCCTTTGAGCCTCGACCCCATCACGAAGTCTGCCTTTCCCTCAAGGATCGGGGATATCAGGGAGGGTATGTCAATGGGATCGTAGCTCCCATCGGGATCCATCATGAGGATTACCCTCCCCCTTGCGTGCCTGAAACCCGTTATGTAGGCGTCGCCGTAGCCCCTCCCCCTCTGGCGAACGACGATGGCCCCGAGCTCTTTGGCTATCTCCGGCGTCCTGTCGGAGCTCTTATCCACAACTATCACTTCGTATTCGAGCCCGAGGCCATCCAGGACTTCAATGATCTTGGGGAGGACTTCACTGATGGCCTCTTCCTCGTTCATTGTGGGGAGGATCACCGAGACGTCCATGAACGGTCCCCCAAAGTGATCACTCGATCAGCCGAGGCTCCCCTCCACCTCCTGGAGCATGCCAACAGCTTTGTCGATAAGGTCGTCGAGCCCGAGGTCGTGGGCAGTCAAGTTGAGGGTGAACTCCATGTTTATGGGAACCTCAACGGTCTGGTTTATGGGAACCTTAAGGTAGTCTTCGAAGGGCACCTCAACGGTTGTGTTTATCGGAACGCTGAGGGTGTCCTTGAAGGGGACGCTAACAGTCGTGTTTATCGGAACGGAGACGGTCGTGTTTATGAGCGTTGTAACGGGGACTGTGGTGTTTATGTGAACCCTGACGGTCGTGTTCACGGGGGCGTCAACCCAGGTGTCTATCGGAACTGTGAGGTTGAGTGTGAGGTTCCTCTCCTTGTTGTAGGCGGTCGTGTTAACCGTCTGAACTATGTGAACCCGCGTCACCGTGTTGATGGGGACGTTGACGTACTGGTCGATCGGAACCGAGAAGGAAACGTTGTCATTTACGGGCACGTTAACCCTGTCCGTTAAGTTGACCCGGAACTTCTTATCAACGCTGACCGTCACCGTTTTGTTTATGTGAACGTTGAAAACCTTCGAGACGTGAACCCTGACCTCCGTGTTTATGGGAACCGAGACGGTCTTATTCACTGGGATCCTAACCTCGAACGTTTTCTCCTTGAGATCCTGGAGGGTTTTTATGGAGTCTCCAATGGACTCCTTGGCGGCCGTTTTCATCTTCATCGCGAAGATCACGGCGCCTACGTCCACCAACAGGAGGAGCACCACGATAACCGTCAGGAGCCCCACCCATATCTTCATACCCTTCCCCATAGGCCGCACCTACTAACAAGAGCGCCCAATACTATATAACCCTTCCCAAAACGTTAAATTCCCCGGGATCCAATGGGGTGGGGATGGAGATGCGAATCCCGGAGCTTATAAGGATACGGCGCTATGAGGTAGTACTGATCACGGCGTTAGCTTTCATCATAAGACTCATTCCATACAGGCTTAAGTACCTCATCGGCTACGACCCCTACTTTCACCTCGCCTACCTCCAGTACGTTGTGAAGAACGGCTGGGTCAACTACTTTCCCTACGCCCTCGGCCCATGGGGGATCCTCATAAACCACTTCCACCCCCGGGGACTCTGGGGCTTCCCTTACATAGTCTACCTCATCGGCCATCCGGCCGGCCTCTCCGTTGGGGGGGCGTTCAAGCTGACGCCAGCGATAGTTGGCTCGACAACGATTTTCCTGACCTACGTCCTCCTCAGGCGGCTTTACGGCGGCAACGAAGCCCTTATG
>WAKU01000082.1 GCA_015523195.1 Thermococcus sp. | reverse complement strand
GCTCGCTTCAAGGTCGGGATTCTGCCAGAGGAGAAGGCAGATGAGGTTAGGGAAAAACTCCGAAAGCTCTTTGATTGGCAAGGCTTCAGTGTAGGGCAGGGAAATAGGGGAAATTGAAGGAAGCGGGAATAAAAACCTCACCCCTCCACCTTCACCAGGGGCTTTATCTCCTCGGGAACGTTGCCAAAGGCCACCGGCGGGTTCAGGAAGTCCTGGTGGTTTTCCTCGAAGGCCTCCTTACCTTCCTTGCCAAGCCAGAACTTGAGGAACTCGATGGCGAGCTCCCTGTGGGGGGCGTCCTTGAGAACCGTAACTCCGTAGACTATGGGCTTTGCCTTTATCGTCTTTCCGGTAGAGCCGAGGGTTATGCTGACCCGGGCGTAGTAATCGGCTTTGCCGAAGTCCCCGAGGTTTATCTCGTCGGGAAGGGTAATGTAGCGGAGGTGGTGCTGCTCAGCGACGCTCTTGTAGATGAAGAAGTAGTCCAAGCTGCCACTCTCGACGAGGCCGGTTAAATCGGTTTCCTTCGGCCTTAGAACCACCTTGTTGTTCTTTATCTCGATCTCCTTAGGGGCGTAGATGTGGGTTCCGTTGGCGTGTATGTTCGTGTTCTCCTCGACGAGGGTCTCGAAGACCGGTCTGTTATAGTAGAGGTCTGCCAGCTTCATGACCATGACCGAGCGGTAGCCACAGGGGTCTTGGTTTGGATCTGAGAAGCCGAAGGTGACGCCTGGCTTTGCGAGAATTTCGTACCAGTTGGTCGAGTTTATTTCATCCGCGTACTTGCTCTTCTCGGTGTAGGCTATGACGATTTCGTTCGTGGCGAAGAGGACGTAGAAGTCAGTGTAGTTCGGAACGAGGAGCTGGGGAATCAGGGTGTAGTCAGCAGTCGCCACAATGTCTGCATCCATGTGGAGGTCTGTGACTTTCCTGCAGGCCTTGACGCTCCCGCTGGCCTCGTCTCGAAAGGTAACTTTAACGCCGAGGTTCTTCTCGGCGTAGCTGGAGAACTCCTTTTCAAGCTGCTGGAGCGGAAGGCTAAGCGAACCGGCGTGGAACACTATCAGGGTTTCCTCCTTCATGGCCCCTTTTTGGGAGGAACTCCCTATGCACCCTGCCGAGACAACCGAGAGGCCGAGCAGGATGATCAGGAAAAACGCCCCCGATTTCACCGGAACCACCAGTGAAAGAGAACGGGAAAATCCATTTAAATGTTTTCAGCAAACAAATCGGTTTAACGTAAACGTTGCTGTTTCACAAGGCTCCTCCTCTCGACGAGGCCTTCCACGATGTCCCCGAAGTGGGAATAGAACTCGCTCTTCCTTAACCCTTCAACGACCTTCCAGAACTCATCGAGATTGAGAAAGCCGGCCCTCTCGTATTCGTAGGCCTGGATGAGCATCTCAAGCCTGTCGGCGAACTTCACGAGCCTTCCCTCTGGCGTTGACTCCTCCTCGTACTCCCTCCACAGCTTGAAGTACTCCTCCGGGAGGGGGCTCTTAAGGAGGAGCTCCATAACAGCTTTCCTCTCGGCTTTCCCCTTATCGAGGTAGCCCTGGGCAGTCAGCGGAACGTCGGTTATCCTTGCCTCACCAATGTCGTGGAGGAGGGCTATCTTAACCGCCCTCTCGACGTTTATCTCAACTCCCCTCTTAACGAGCTCATCGGCCAGAAAGATAGCTATGAGTGCCGTCCTGAAGGAGTGGTCGGCTATGCTCTCCGGGCTGACAACGCCCCTGAGGAGCCAGCCGGTCCTCGGGAGCCTCTTCAGGTTTCCGAGTTCGAGGAAAAGGTCGAGCATGCTCACTCCTCCGTGGTGAAGAGGGCCCTCTCTGTCTCTATGGCCGTGGCTATGATACCATCTCCGACGAAGCGACCGTAGACCTTCACTATGTCGCCCTTTCCGAGGCAGGGGCTGCCCGCGAACTCAATGGAGAGGCCGTGAAGCTTAAAGGTCGTCCTCCAGCTCGGGAGCTCCATCGGGAGGAACTCTATAAGGGGTTTTGTCTCTATCTCCCCCTCAAGGACGACGTTCTTGCCCCTCATTTTGCTGTCCTTTAGGTCTTCAAGTGTGACAACATAGTAAAAATGATGGCCGAATTTGACCCTTCTAACCATGCTCCCACCCGCACTACCTTTATATCCCTGGGAGTGGTTATCGACGTAGGGAAAATAAAGGTTTTGGGTGGTGCGGGTGATAAAGGTCGTTATAACAGGGGCTGAGAACGTCGGCAAATCGACCCTCATGAACGCCCTCGTGGGAGCGAGGGTCAGTGAAGTCGAGAGCCTGCCCGGGACGACCAAAGGGACGATAAAGAGGTACTTCGGAAAGCTGAGGATACCGAAGGGCATGAAAAACCCGCTGGGCGGTGCGGACGAGTTCGTCCTCGTGGACACGGCCGGCCTCTTCGACCCGAGGATGGAGCTCCGCGGAAAGGTTCTGAGCGAGGAGAGGTTTAAAGAACTCATCCGGGAGATAGCCTCAGCTGACATCGTGATCCACATGGTGGACGCCACCGTCGGCCTGCACAGGGGAATGGAGAAGCTCCACCACCTCCTCAAGATGCGCTATGGGAAGCCGATAATAGTCGTCGTAAACAAGGTGGATCTCGTCCCCGAGGAGAGGGTCGAGGAGCTGAGGGGGCTCATAAAGAAGAGGCTCGGCCAGGACGCAATACCCCTCTCGCTGGTGACCTTTGAGGGCTTCAACGAGCTCCTTGAGAGGATAGCCTACATGGCCCAGTACTCCAGGGGATGGGCTTAAGGCACCCATCCCCGGACCCCTGGAAAAACAGTGGGGACGTGCTTAAATTTATGGAAAACCCTGGCTAACTCCAAGTCTCGGCTATAACGTCGTGCTTGTGGATGCTCTCCTGGCTTACCACCCTGACGTGGATCTTCCCCTTAAAGCGCTCCTTGGCCTTGGAAAAGATCTCCCTCGCGACGTCCTCTACGAACTTGGGGTTTTCAAACATCCTCCGAACGACGGCGTTCTCGTCGGGGGTCTTGAGGAGGGTGTAGGTTGGACTGCTGAAGGAGCCCTCGACAACGTCCACCATCTCCTCCAGAGGTATCTCCACCTCAAAGGGTGCCCTGACCTCCAGCTCACCTATCGCGCGCTGGATGTGGGTTTTTCCGTTGTTGTTGGCCATCGCGTGGGGGCAGACCGTGTTGCCCGTGACTTTAACGCGGAGGAGCTTTTCAAAGGAGCCGTCCTCGTTCTTGATGATGGCGACCTCGACGTCGTAGGGCTCGTAACTGGTTCTACCGCTCGCGGGGGTCTTCCTCGGGATTATGAGGTGGGTCTTTATCCTGACCTCCGCGCGCCTGTGGGGGTGCTTCTCCTCAAGGCGCTTGATTATGCACCTTCCGAGCTCCTCAAGGGAAGTGTGGGCCTCCATGACCTCCTCCTCGACGGCCTCGCTTATCGCCCCCGTTATGCTCTCAACGAGGCGGCTCATGTGAATGCCTTTTTTCTCGGCCGGGAGGTCTATCGTGACCTCGAATAGGGGCAGGAATGTGTAAACCTTCCCCTTCCAGTTTATCTTGGCTACGCTCCTCAGGTTGGTTATCCCGACGCGCCTGAGCGGCTCCCTGATGAGCGGAGCCTCCTCCTGTGTCTCAAACTCCATCTCCATCCCTCCAGTTCAGCTCTAAACGAGCGCGATCTACTTGGACTCCCAGGCCCTGCTCTTCTCAATAAGGTAGTACACGGTTCTGAGGGGTATCCTGAGGCGTTTGCTTATCTCCTTGGGCCCCTTCCCCTGTCTGAGGAGGCCCTCTATCTCGTCGAGGGTCTTCTTCCCGTACTTCCTCGGGCGCCCCCTCGGATAGCCCTCCGGCACGAGCTCAACGCCAACCTTTGAGAGTGCGTCAACTATCTTCTTAGAGACCTTTGGGTAGAGGCTCGGGGGGCAGGATATCTTCCTGACGTTCGGGGCCCTCTCAAGGATGTGGACCACTATCTCCTTGGTGGGCCGCCTGTTTATGTAGACCTCCACCACATCCTCGTCCAGGGTTTCATCGATCTTCCTCAGGAGCTCGAAGTTGTCCCGGGCCTTTATCTCCACCCTCATGGGATCACCCCTGCAGGAGGGCGAGGAAGCGTTTGGCCCTCTCACTCTTGGGCAGGAACTTCTCAAACTTGCCGGCATCGCTGAAGAGCACCCTCTGAAGGCCCGAGAGCACGAACCTCTTTATGGCCTCAACGAGCTCGTCCTCCGGTATCTCAAGGATCTTGGCGACTTTCCCCTCGTCCCACTCCGTCATCCCGTAGAGGAGAACTCCCCCCAAGAGGTAGTTGGGGATCCCACCGATGTCCGCCCTCTTCCCGGTCAGCATCCCCTCCATCTCGCACTTCCTGATGAGTAACATGCTCCCGTAGCCGGTTCTGTAGTCGGGCTCCCCCTTGAAGGGAAGATCCAGCAGGGAGTAGTGGCAGTCCACGCACCTCTTTATGCCGGGGTAGAGGCTGAGGGACTCCCTCTCGGTGGGTGATGTTAGGAAGTAGTATCTGAAGATGTCGAGGGCGAGCTTCTCCGCCCCCTTCCCAGGATCGAGGGTCGCGTAGGCGAGGGCTAAGTTGTCCACTGTGTAGTGGTTGTTTACTAAGGTGCCCTTTGTCTTCACGAAGCTGAGAACCCTCCACCTGAACCTCCTCCCGTACCTCCTCCTGAGTTCGAGCTCAACGTCCGTGTCAGCGGGCAGGTCGAGGCGGTCCCTCCTCAGCCTGTTGCCCTCCCAGTACTCGACCTCTATCCTCATGCCCTTCATCTGAACGGTTCCCCTCTCGCGGAGCTTCCCCTTGATGAGCTTGAACGCCTCCCTAACCTCCAAGTTCTCCCCCGCGAGGAGCCTCAGGACGTCCCCGGAATAGGCGAGGTGGGGGAGCACGGCAAGCCTCCCGATCGCGGTCTTCCTCGGAACGGCCCTGACATCACCGGACTTGACCCTACCAAGCTCCTCTGCCCTGAGTCTTTCCTTTCCTGAGATGAACTCGTAGTTGGTTGATATTATGGCGAGGGCCATTCTGTGGGCGGTTATCGCGGAGCGCAACCTCTCAATGGCCAGCAATCTGTTGCGCTTCTTCCGGTACAGCCACTGGATGTGCGGATCCCTGCTCTTCCTGTCTATCCCCGCGGCCGGCAGCAGGGTCTCCCCAACCCGCCTCCCAAGTTCCCTTTCGAGGTCTCTGAGCACGTGAAGGTTCCTGTTCAGGACGCGGGAAACCTGAACTACGTCAAAATCCTCGAATAGGCCGGCCATGTCTATACCCACATCATCGAGCAGCTTGTTGACCTGGGCGACGAGCTCTTCGGTCGTTGTCATGGGAGCAGATCACCGTTGTTTATCTTCTCAGGGAGGTATCTCTTCGCCACGAACTCAAGGGATTTGTTCGCCAGGGCCTGCTGCTCGATCCTCACACCCATCCTCAGGGCCATCTTGAGCTGCCCCTGCCACTCCCTGTTCTGGAACCAGGGGTAGTTCATCTCCTCTATTATCCTCTTGTAGTCGCCCGTTGGTCCTCCCTTCTTGTTGGGGGGGATGCCCTTGAGCTTCTCGGTGACGTTCTCAAGGCCGTAGCGCCTTATGTCGCCCATGGTCATACCCACGAACCTGGCCTCCGGCGTGGCGAGCTTGTCGCTGAGGTATGCGAGGTTTATGGAGCCCTGCTTGATGGTGGAGTAGATGTACCAGCCGTACGGGTCGCCGTCGGTGAAGACTATAATCGGCAAGCCCTCCTCGTAGTGGAGCCTGTGGATCAGCCTTCTGACTCCGCGCGATGCCTGGCCCTGGGTCGCTATTATGAGTGCGTTCTCCTTCTTCGGGAACTTTTCCTCGATAAGGCGGTCTGCCATTGCCGCGGTCTCAACCACCAATGCGTAGTCCACGTTTATCTCCGGGAACTGGATGTGCTCGACGGTTCCAGGAACGGCCCAGCCGCCCATCCCCAACCTGCTCGCGTTGAACTCATCCTCGCCGTCCCTTATGACGATGTCCCCGTAGATGTAGCCGCGCCTGTCCGCCGTTATGTGCATCTCCTCCCTAAGTACACCCATCATCCTCTCTAAATCCTCTATGATGGGGTCGCTCTCGCTCTGATCCTCGAAGGTGTTCTCCTTTGTTCCGGGGATGGTGTGTTTGTTGGCGTAGTAAGCCTCACGGAGGCTCGCGTGCTTCCTCTCGGAAACGAGCCTCTTGACATAGGCCATTATTATGAGGGTCTGCATGAACTTCCTCGCGTGGGCCACATTGAGGAAGTACCTCCTCGACAGCTTTTCCCCCATCCGTATGAGCCCCTTGCTCTCGTCGAAGTAGACGTTGCTGAGGCCCCTCATCGGGATGTCGAAGTGCGGGTTCTTGCCCGACTTGATGTCCTGGAGGATCCTCCGCCCGTACTCCTCAAGCCTGGCCAGCACCTTCCTCGGGTCGTAGGAAAAGCGCTCCTTTGGCTTCTCGCGGTGTATGGCCCTCCCTTTAGGCATTCTCGCTCACCTCCGCGGTTCCCTCCTTGGCCGAGAAGTGGTTCTCTATAAAGCTGATGAAGTACTCGCTCACCCTCTCCTCGGGCTCCCCGGTCAGGACGCTCAGGGCCTTGGCTATCTCCGGGACGTACCTCTGAAATGTCTTCTTCCTCTTGGCCTGGTGGAGCCTCCTGTGCTTGCCGCTCAGGTAGGTCTGGAGCCTCCTGGCCGCGTCCATTATGGCCAGGCGTATCTCATTGTATATCTCCTCGACGTTGGCTATGCTCTGCTTCCCGGTGCCGGTGTAGGGGACGTGGACGCTGATCACGTTCACCATCAGGATGAGCGGAGTCCTGTCCGGATCGTCGACTTTGTAGCGCTTCCACTCTATCGAGCGCGCCGCTATGGTGGTCACGCACGAGCCCGCGTCGAAGAGGAGTGGGACCCTGTTGGCGTACCTGAAAACGTCGAAACCGCTCGGGATCTCGCCCCCGTAGGCTATCCCGACCTCCACCTGGAAGGGAATTCCCCCGGAGTAGACCTTAGGGGGCCTCGTCACCGCCGTCACGAACTCCGGCTTCAGGATCCCCCTCAGCCCCTTGGTTATGTTCTCCTCACCTATGGGCCTGAGGCCGTGGGTCGGCGGGGCTAAGAACTTCATGTACTTGAAGGCCGTGACTATCTCCTCGGCCTCATGCCAGCTGAGCTTCTCCGGCGGCTTCTCCATGATCCTGGCCACGTTCTTGAGAACCTTGGTGTACCCCCTGAAAGACCTCAGGACAGCCTTTACCTCCCCCTTCACAAGCCTCTCGTAGAGCTGCTCCCTGACCTTGTGATCCTTCTCGGTCTTGATGAGCCTCAGCGCGGCGATGTATTCGATGAGCTCGTCCACCTTCTTGTCGCTTATCCTTGAGAACTCGCCTACGAGAAACCTCTTGACGGTGGCGCGCCTCGTCTTCTTGGCCATCCTGTAGACGTCGTCCGTCAGGACGCCCCTCGGATGGGGCTTCATCTCGACAGGTGGGTCTGGTATCTCCTCACTCGAACGCGGGAAGACTATGAGCCGTCCGTCCGGTTCTACCAACTCTATGTGGGCGTGGGGGTTCGCTATGGCGGTCAGCTTCAGGTACCAGTAAACGCCCTGCCTTGAGCGGATGTAGCGGACGTTCTTCACCTCAAGCTCTATCCTCGTCCCGCGCCAGCCTTTGGGGTTCGGGTGCCTCTCCTTTTTGATGATCTTGCCCTCGTTTCGGTCAACGTCTATCTTAACCCACGCCTCGACTATCTCACCGCCTGTTGAGGTCACGACGCGCGTTGCCTTCCCGCTCGTTATCTGGGCGAACATGACGGCGCCGCTTATACCGAGGCCCTGCTGGCCGCGGCTCTGGATGTTCCTGTGGGCCTTGGTTCCGGCGAGCATCTTGCCGAAGACGTGGCTTATGTACTTCTCAGGAATGCCGGGTCCGTTGTCCTCGATCACGACCCTGTAGTGCTCGCTTCCGAGTTCTTCGATCTCAACGCGCACGTACGGGGGAATTCCAGCTTCCTCGCAGGCATCGAGGGCGTTCGTCACTGCCTCGTGGACGAGGGTCGTCAGGGAGCGGACCTTGCCCGTGTAGCCCAACATTGCCGCGTTCCGTCTGAAAAACTCGCTGACGCTCTGTATCTTAAACTCCTTGAAGAGCTGGCTCGCCTCGGCCATCTTCACTCCTCCTCATCCTTTTCCTTCTCGGGCGGAAGACCGCTTTCTATGAGCTCGTAATAGGCGGAGCTCTCAAGTTCGAGGTCCTTCCTGCGCCTTTCCAGGTATTTGTAGACGACCCCGTGGGGGGAGCCCCTAACGAGCTTTTCAACGGCCGTTTTGGCAACCTCAACCTGAATGGGGTTCCCTATTATTGCGACGGTCTTCCCGTAGACGCTAATATCTGTCCCGCTCAGCTCCTCGATGAGCTCCCGCGTCCTGCCCTTTCTCCCGATTATCCTCCCCCTCACCCTGGGGAGGGCGTTCCGCTCGTTGCCAACGATAATGTCGGTCAGGTTGATCACCTCAAGGGTCTCCCCCTCGTTGAGCAGCCTGAAGGCCCTTTCGGGGGAGAATCCCCTGCCTATAGCCATCACGACGTCGCGCGCCTTCCATACTGAAAGGGGGTCGCTGCTATCCTTTTTAGCAGTTATGAACACCTCACCGGTTTCGCTGTCCACTTCAACCTTCGTATCGGTTCGCCTTTCAATCTCCGCCTTGGTCTGGCCGTTCTTCCCAATCAGAACGCCTATCCTCTCCTTTGGAATGCGGAGGAACTCCTCCTGGTCGGAGGGGCTGAAGTTGTCTATCCCGTGCTCCCCCCTCCCTTCGGAGTCTTCATCAACGCGCTCGTACTTCTTCAGGAGCCTCTCAAACTCGTCCATACCATCACACCTCCAGGAGCTCGCGGAGCTTTTCATCGTAATCGTCAACATCAACTCCTCTCCTCGCGAAGTAGCCTATGATGTTCCTCAAATCCCGCTTCAACAGCTCCACGCTCATCCTGTTCCTCCTAACCGTGGCCTGCGACCAGTCTATAACGACGGGCTCGTCCCAGAGCAGGACGTTGTACTCGCTCAGATCGCCGTGCACCATCTCGCCTTCCCTCCAGAGGCGCTCCACGACTTCAATAAGATGGAAGTACAGCCCCTCCAGCTCGGCCTTTGAAAGCCCTCCCTCCGCGTCCTTCAGCCTTGGAGCGGGGCCTTCATCGCCTATGAACTCCATGACGAGGACGTTGTTCCTAAAGGCTAACGGTTTGGGGGCGCGGATGCCGTGCTTTATCGCCCTCTGGAGGTTCTTGAACTCCCTCCTCGTCCACTGAAAGACGAGCTTCCTCACGTCCTTCGGCAGGTAGCCCACCCTCGGGTCGGCGGCGAGGTACTCCCATATCCTCCTGAACTCCGTTGTGTACGTCCTGTATACCTTCACGGCTATCCTGTTGCCGCGGGAGTCAAAGCCGGCGAAGACGTTTGCCTCCTTCCCCGTGCTCACGACACCCTGGAGCTCGGATATCTTCCCCCGCCTGTGGAGGAATGCTAAGCTCTCCACCGTAGTCCTGTCAAAGACCTCGTTGAGCACTTTGTAAAGCTCGCTGTCCTTCCTGCGCCTCTCCCTGAGTCCCATCATCCTCTCGATCTCGCGTTCAACCCAGTCCCCACGCATCTTACATCACGTAAATGGCTCAGAAGAGGGACTCCCCGCCGGTCAGGAAATCGTGGCTTATCTTGCCCCTCCTTAAGAGCCAGTCAACCTGTGTTCTCGTGTAGCGGTAGACTATGTCCCCCCTCTTGTCGCTCTGGACGGGCCAGGGCTGGACTATAACGACGTCCCCGACGCGCATCCACATCCGCCTCTTGAGTTTCCCCGGGATCCTGCAGCGCCTCACGTTCCCGTCCTCGCACCGGACGTCCATCCAGCCTGACCCGAGGGCCTGCTCTATGACCCCGAAGAGCTGTCCGCTTCTCCTGTCCGGTAAGGGCACGCGGATTATCTCCTCCCCGTGATCGTTCTGATTCTTCCGTCCAGTTCTCTTCCGGTAAACCATTGAGCATCACCTCCCCCCATTGGGCCTCCCGACTTATAAACCTGCCCCTTGCAAAAATTCCGTAATTAATGCACATCTATGGGCTTTTAAAATTTTTGCACAGGGAAAGCGTTATATAAGCGCCCGCCAGAATCCAATTGGAAATGACGGTGTACCTGTTCGATTTTGACGGCACCCTGGTGGACAGCCACGAGGCGGTTGAAAAGGCCCTCCGGCTTGCGATAGAGCGAACCATACCGGCGGTCATAGAGAGCGAGCTGTACGACGAGTACTACCGCGCCCTCTTCCTCTTCATCAAGGGAAAGCTCACCTACAGGCACCTCGGCGTGATACACGAGCTGGTCGCCCAGGGCACGATACACGAGTACTACCGCCTGATGCCGACCTTTATAAAGGACTTTCCGAACGCGAGGAGGGTCGTCAGAACCCTGCGGAAGAGGGGAAGGCTGGTGGTCAGCTTCTCCGGCGAGCACACCTACCCGGGGGGGAAGGTCATATTCCTGAAGAAAACCAACTGGTACGACGAGTTTGACTCCATCGTAACCTTCAAGGGAACCGGGGACATGCTCCAGAAGTTCGAGAGCATGAGGGATCTCCACCCGGACGAGCCCATCGTGTGGATAGACGACAGCCCGAGCAGGTTCACCTACGTAACCGACGACAACACCCTCCTCGTCCAGAAAGCCTCACCGTACAAGCACGACGTCGCGCTCCTCTTCGAGAGGGACAACTTCCTCAAGATACGAAACATCAGGGAAGTCCTCGATATAGACGACAGGCTCGGGGAGTTCATGGAATAGTTTTTATTCCCGGCGTCTTAATGGCTTCGGTGGTTTTGATGAAGGTTCTCGTACTCGGGGCCGGGAACGTCGGAAGGGCCGTGGCTCTGGACATGAGGGATGAGTTTGAGGTTTACGTGGCGGACGCGAGTGAAAGTGCCCTTAAGCGTCTCAGCGGCATCGTGGAAACTCTCAAACTTGACGCGCGGGACTTTAACGGGCTCGTGAGTGCCATGAAGGGCTTTGACCTCGTGGTGGGGGCCCTCCCCGGGAAGTTCGGCTACGACTCGATAAGGGCCGCCATAAGGGCGGGAGTTGACATGGTTGACGTCTCATTCACACCGCGGGATCCCCTCGAACTCAGGGATGAAGCGGAGAAAGCCGAGATCACGGTGATATTCGACGCCGGGTTCGCACCTGGGCTGAGTCACATTCTCATGGGCAGGATATGGAACGAGCTCGACACACTCGAAGAAGGAGAGATCGCGGTTGGCGGGCTCCCAAAGGATCCGAGGCCACCCCTCTACTATCGGCTCACTTGGTCGCCCGAGGACCTGATCGCGGAGTACACGAGACCGGCGAGGCTCATCAGGAACGGAAAGATCACGAGCGTTGAACCCCTCTCCGAGATAAGGAGGATGAAGATCCTCGGGTTTGAGTTCGAGGCGTTCCCCAGCGACGGCCTCAGGAGCCTGCTGGAGAGCATCAGAGCCGAGAGACTTGAGGAGTGGACGCTGCGCTGGCCCGGGCACTTAGAAAGGATGAGAGTCCTCTGGGAGCTCGGCTTCCTAAATGGGGAGCACCTGAACTGCACGCTCGACACTATATCGCCGCTGATGGAGTACGACAGTCCCGACTTCTCGGTGCTCTTCGTCAGGGGGAGGGGGACTCTTGAGGGAAGGCCGTACGAGATAGGTTACACGGTCTACGATGAGGAGAGGGAGGGCCTTACCTCAATGGCCCGGCTCACTGGCTCGGTTGCGGCCATTACAGCCCGGATAGTGGCGGAGAAGGGCTGCATCTTCGGGGTGATCCCGCCGGAGATATTGGGAATGAGGATAGACACCTTCACGAGGATAGAGGAGGAGCTCTCCGAGAGGGGAGTGGAGCTGAGGAGGTGGGAGGGTGCTCCATCTGATACTGGCGGAGGCGGAGCTTGAGCTCGTGCCCCCCGCTATAGCCAGCCACCCGGCCGTGCTGAGGCACGCCCGAAGGAGGGGCAAAAAACCCACGTCTGTTCTCCTCGACAGCACGTACCACCACGCGGCCCTTAGAGACCTTCCGGAGGGGGACAGAAGGGGCAGGCCCGACATAGTCCACGTGTCCCTCCTCAACGCCCTTGAGAGCATAGCGAACAGGGAGGGCCTTCTGCGGGTGTACGTGCACACGAGGAACGATGAGGTGATCCACATCAAAGGCGAGACGAGGATACCGAGGAACTACAACCGCTTCGTGGGTCTCATCGAGGACCTCTTCTCAAGGGGGGCGGTTCCAAGGGGTCTTGAGCTCCTCAGGATAGAGAGAATGGGACTGAAAGAGCTTGTCGGAGAAATAGGGGGGAGGACTTTCGTTATGCACGAGAATGGAAGGGCTATGACACCCCGGGAGCTCGGGGAGGCCCTCTCAAGGGAGGAAGATCCTGTGGTGATCGTGGGGGCCTTTCCTCACGGGGACTTCAGGGGGGAGGTGCCCGGCGAGAGGGTCAGCATCTACGGGGAGCCTCTAATGACCTGGAGCGTTGTGAACGAGGTCATCGCAAACTTTGAGGGGGCCGTCCTGTGGCGCTGATCCCCGAAACGTTTTTGTAGTATGAGCCCGTTATGGCTCTGGAGATGGGCGTGAAGAGGTTCAGGGACTTCCTGAAACTTGGGAACTACCGGGGGGCGTTTGCCGAGGCCCTGAAGGCTAACGATCCCCTTCAGCGCACGATAATGATTGCTGAGATCGTATCGAAGTCCCGACGGGAGGAGTTCATACCCGCGCTCCTCGACTCATTTTCCCAGGTTCGCTCCCCCTACGGAAGGGCCATAGCTGCCTCCTACGTCGGCATGGCATTCTACTCCCTGGAGCAGGAGAGGGATGCTGAGAGGTACTTCTCGCTCGCGTTAGAGCTCGCCGGCTCGATGCCCTCACCTATGCTGAGGGGAGAAGTTCTTATGGTGATCGGCAGAAACCTCACCCTCTCCGGCAGGTACTCCGATGGGCTGGAAGCTCTTAGGGAAGCCTTCGAGGCGGTTCAGTCTTCCAGGGCCCTGTACTCTGAGGTCGTCTCGGCCCTCGTCAAGCTCGCGAGGACTGTTGAGGAGTCGGCGGAAGAGGTCAACAACGAGAGGGCCCTCGATTTCTACGCCCTTGCGAGGGAGGTGTACCTGACCGCGGGCTTCAAACTCCAGGGGAGGGAAGTGAGCGACAGGATGAAACTTGCGGAGGACGTGCTCAGGCGGGGTTCACCGGCCGTATGGGAGCTCCTCGAAAAAGGCGACATAGAGAACGCAGTCAGAATGGCCCGGTTTCTCTCGTCCCCGGACAGGGCCATCTCTATGCTTAGGATAGCCTACTGGCTGGTGGTTCACGAGATGGAAGGCCTCGCGAGGGAGGTCTTCAACGACGGGGTAGAGATGATCCTCGTCGGAAAGCTCCCGGTGAGCGATGGGGAGGTTGAGGCCATAGCCTACCGCTTTCTCAGGATGGGGCGGTTTGAGGAGGCCCTCGTGCTCGCGGGCCTTATAAAGGACCAAAAGAGGAGCTCGGAGCTCATAGGCAACATCGCGGTCCAGCTGGCCAAGAGGGGGCGCGTGGATGAGGCGGCTGGAATAGCCGGGAGGATAGGCGATATCCTTATTAGGGATAAGACCCTTAGAACTATCAAGAGGATTGAAGAGGGCATGGGCTCTCGGAGTGATTCTAAAACCGAACCCCCGGAAGCCCAATAAGCGCCCCTTCTAATCAGAGCGAGGGGGTGAGGCGTATCCTGGTGGAGAACCTTGAGAACTACGTGAGAAGGGGTGAGGTTGAGAGGGCCGTCAAAGTACTCCGCGAGGAGGATGACCCAATCATACGCACCGAGCTACTCTGTGAGCTCTTCAAGCTCGTGCCCTGGGGAAGGGACTACGGCATCGTGAAGGATGAACTCCTGTCCGCGAGGTACTTGGCGAGGGACAGAAAGGAAAAGGCCATAATACTGTCCCTCATAGCTGAAGCCCTCTTCCAGCGAGGAGAAGAGGGTAAGGCCGTGAAGCTGTTCTCAGAGGCCATGGAAACAGCGGAGAGGATAGGCCTTCCATCCTCCAGGGCGGAGGCCCTTTCGGGGGTTGCCCTTAACCTTCTTCGAGCCGGCTTCTACGAGGACGCCTACGATCTCTTCGTTAAGGCTGTGGAAGCCCTTATGAGTGGAGAAACCAACACAATGCCCCTCCTATCCAAGATCGCCGACGTCATCACGGGCGGGGTAGAGGGAATAGACGATCCCGAGTGGGCGGTTGCACACCTTCATCTCGCCGCGGAGGTCTACGAGTACGTTGGAAGAAACCTGTCCTCCGCGATCTCCAAGCGAAAGGCGGAGCTCATAAAGCGCGCTATTGAAGGGGACGTCAGGATCCTCCGCCGGATCCTCGCGGAGAACAGGGTTGACGATGCGGTTCTTATAGCGAGGTACCTCCCCAAGGAGCTCAGGGGCATGGCCTTCTTGGAGGTATCCTTCTGGCTCTACGCCAACGGCCACCCAGAGGCTGGGAGACAGGTTTTTGAGGACGCTTACTCCCTTCTCACGGCATTCCCGGGCGTCGGCGAGGAAGAACTCTTCAGCATCGCCGTGGACTTCGTAAAGCTCGGCTACCCCCAGCTCGCCTCCCGCCTCGTGAACCTCATATCCAGCGAAAGGCTGACCTCAGAGCTCTTGGCGAGGATAGCAGTTGCCTACTACAGGTCGGGTGAGGAGTTCCTGGCCAGGACGATCGCCATGGGGATACCCAGCGAAACCATTAAGAACAGGGTTCTCCAGGAGATTGGCGGTGAGGCTCATGTGGGATACGAGCAGGGACTACAGGTTGCTGGTGGCAGAGAAAAGCGTTGAGCTCTTTTTAAAGACCTTGGAGGGCGCAAGGTTCAAGGGCAAGTGGGACAAGAAACGGGCCCTTCAGCTCGCCAAGGGGATGATACCGGAGATAGAGGCCATGCGCTACTCATACATTGGGCCCGAGGAGCTCATCGAGACGCCCCAGATGAGGGAGCTGAAGGAGAGAGCTAAAGGAATAGTGGAGGCCTTAGGAGGCGAAGAATGGCACGAACGGTTCCTGAGCTTGGCCGATAGGGGCGAGAAGGAGAGGGTTGAGGAGGCGGTCGCGCGCATAAAGTTCTTCCTCAACACGATACTCGGCCTCGATAGGAGGCTCGCCTTAGGCAAGATAAACGACCCGGTGATAGCTGTGGACATCAAAGTCGGCGAAGTTATGAGCGTCGGAAGGCATCCCAACGCCGACAGGCTCCTCGTTACCAACGTCAACATCGGCGACAGGGCCGTGACGGTGGTCACCAACGACCTGAGCGTGAAGGAGGGGAACCACGTGGCGGTGGCCCTGCTGCCCCCAGTCAGCTTCAGGGGCATAGTCAGCGAGGGCATGTTCTTGGGTGCAGGTGAGGGAGTTCTAAAGGACGTCAAGGGGGAAATCGGCGGGCTCCCGAAGGGCATTCCACTTGAAGCCCTGAACGAGGCGAGGAACCTCGTGGAAGCTTTTCTGAAGGGCTGACTTTTGCCCGGCTAAGCCGGCCAGCGCCCCGGTTGACATACCTCTTTTGGGTTTCTTCTTTGAGACCTCAGCGGCAATGAAGGCCAAACCACCCACGGGCACCGCTACCATCCAGGCGTCTATAACACCGTGCCCTTAACCCCCTCCATTTTCAATCAGCACTCAAGATCGTCATCATCCTGCCGTCAGCAACTGCCGAGGTCATCACGTTCAGGGAATGGATTCCCGGCTTATATACCTGTTCCCAATTCCAATGGGCATCGAAACGCTAAGTTTTTAAGCTGAACTGCATCCCAAGGGCCATGGACACCGTGGCCGGCATCGGTGCGGCCCTCCTCTCGGCGTTTGGATGGGCCTTCGCAACGGTACTCATAAAAGCGGGTATGCGCTCCCTAAGCCCCTCCTCAGCCAACGTGCTCCGGCTGTACACCGTCTCAGTTTTCTACGCCGTGACCCTCGCGGTGACGGGCGGATTTGGAGGGATTATCAGCGCCGGCCCATGGAGGATTCTGATGGCCTTTATCTCCTCCCAGTTCGGGTTCGTGGTAGGGGATTACTTCTACTTCCATGCACTTAAGAGGATGGGCGTTTCAAGAACCGTGCCCATAACCTCCACCTACCCCCTCTGGACGGTTGTCTGGGCGGTCACCATCCTCGGGAGGAGCGCTGGCTACAGGGTCTACCTCGGGGCAAGCCTGATCGTGCTCGCCGTTGTGGTGGTTAAGAGGGCGGAAGAGGCCGAGCACGCGGATCTTAAGGGGTTTATATTCGCTCTTCTCGCCCCCCTTTCGTGGAGCATGGGGATAATCATAATGGACTGGCTCACCCCCTACTTCAACCCCCTGACCCTCTCGGCGCTCAGGATGTTCTCGGCGACGGTGGGGGTCTCCGTCTTCGTCCCGGGCAGCCTCGGGGAGATCATGCGCGTGACCCGGAGGGAGATCCTGATAATCGCCGGAGCGGCGTTTAGCGGGCTCTACCTCGGCCAGATACTCTTCGTTTACGCCACAGCCGAAGTTGGCTCCCAGATATCGGCGCCGGTCTCGGCGGTAAACCCCATCTTGGCATCGGGCCTCGCGGTGGTTTTCCTTGGGGAGAAGCCGGGCAGGCGGATACTTGAAGGCCTTGCCTTAGCGGTGGTCGGGATACTCTTAGTGTCAAGCGGCTGAGCTAACGCGGCACCCGCTGCCCTTATAAGCCCCCGAACCAAGCGAAAGCGGTGGGAAAGATGGAGCTGTTCGAGGAGGTTGAGGTCGAGGCCTACGTTTACCCGACCGAGGAGGTAGAGAAGGTGAAGAGGGCCATGCTCAACCTGATCCCAGAGCTTGAGTTCGAGGCCTTTGAGAAGGGCGGCCGCGTTCTCCTCACCGGAAAGACGAGGAGTAAAAAAGCCCTGCAGAGGCTCTACGAGCTCTTCCGTGGGCAGGCGATACTCGACACGGCAAGGGACTTCCTTGAGGAGGGCTACTTCGGGGAGGAGATCATAATCAGGGTGAACAAGCAGGCCGCCTACGCGGGGGTGGTGAACTTCAATGAAGAAGGGCCCCTCGGCCCGATAACCATCGTCATAAAAACGAAAGACCCCCAGAGGCTTATGAAGTGGCTCGCCCCGAGGACTAAGGACGGCGTGCCGATAGAGTGACTACCGCCTTCTCCGCCCCCACCCCATCTTTGCCGTCAGGATCTTCTCGCCTGAGAACGCCCTCGCGGTTAGGTAGAGGAGAACCAGAGCCGCGACGGAGAGGTAGCCTATGCTCCACGCAATCCTCGCGTATTCGCCAGCGAGCATCCACTGGTACGCCACAATGGGGTGGGTGAAGGGGTCAGAGAGCAGGGCGTAGGCGGCTGCCTTGGGGAGGGAGGAGAGGTCGGTGTACATCAGGATGAAAGAGGGGAAGGCCAGGGGCAGTATGACTGAACTGACCACCGTGTTGGCGCTCTGGACGTCCTCAGAGAATATGGCCAGGAGCATCGCGAGCGAGAGCGCGAACGCCACCGTCAGAAATACCACCACCCCGAAGAGGAGGATCCCCTGGGGGGTTATCCTTATCCCGAGGTCGCCGAGGCTGACATTCGAGCCCCCGAAGGAGGAGCCGATGTAGCTCCTCATCCCAAAGGTGTAGGTCAGGGCCGCTATGAGCCCCATGACCGCGGTCCCGCCTATCTTCGACGCAACTATCGTCGTCCTCTTTACCGGGAGGGTTAGGAGCGTCTCAAGGGTCTTGTTCTCCTTCTCGCTCGCTATTGCCCCGGCCGCTATCTGGGCTGTCAGCGTGACCATCAGGAAAACCACTATCGGAAGGGTCACGGACTGGGAGGCGAGTATAGCGGACACAACCGAGGGGGAGACGTTCACGAGCCGTCCCCTGACGTAAGACAGGCTCCTCGCCTGGATGGGGCTGAGCAGAGCGGAGGGCTCACTGAAGCCCAGTTTCTTCACCTTTATCTCGGCTATACCCCTCGACAGGGCCTGGATGATGGCGTTTATCCTGCCCTCGCTGACGCTCTCCTTCATCCCCGTGCCCAGGGAGCTGAATATCCCGTAGACGTAGACGGTAGCGCTCCTGTTCTCGGCTATGCTTTCGCTGAAGCCTGGCGGGATTACCACGAGAACGTTCTGCTTCAGGCTACTGGCCCTTTCCAGCGCGGCCTCCACATCCCCCGCCTCCACTAACGTTACAGTAACGTTCGGGGAGCTGTTCAGGGCCCTTATGAGAAGGGAGCCGTAGTCGCCGGAGTCGAAGTTGGCTATCGCAACGTGGGTCTCCCCCCGCGCCTTCTCTATTCCGATGCCCATCCCCTTCCCCAGGGCGGGGTAGATGAGGAGGGGCACTATAACGAGCCCGAAGATGAGCTTCTTATCCCGGAGGAGGTTTTTGAGCTCCTTGGCAAAGAGAACCCAGAAATCGCTCACTTCTGACCCCCCTCCAAGCCAACAGCCCTCATAAACACCTCTTCGAGGTTCTCGGCCTCGTACCTCTCCTTCAGCTCCGCCGGTGTGCCCACCTCGACTATCCTACCCCCGCTGATGAGGGCGACCCTGTGGCAGAGGTACTCCACCTCCAGCATGTTGTGGCTCGATATGAGGAAGGTAACCCCCTCACTCGCCGATAGGGCCTTTATAGTCTTCCTTATCGTGTAGGCGTTTATTATGTCGAGGCCGCTCGCGGGCTCGTCGAGTATGGCCAGTTTGGGCTTCACCATCAGGGCCCTCGCCAGGAGCAGCCTTCTCGTCATGCCCTTGGAGTAGGTCGAGACCTTGTCATCGAGCCTCTCCCCGAGGCCGCTCAGCTCCACTCCGAGCTCCAGCATCTCGTCGGCGTCTCTTCCCCCCTTCGCGTAGAGCTTCGCCATGAACTCAAGGTATTCCCTCCCCGTCAGGTTCTTGTAGGCCCCGGCCTCCTCCGGCAGGTAGCTTATCATCTCCCTAACTTTTCCGGCCTCCTCGACCACATCGCGACCGAAGACCTCAGCCTTTCCCGCGGTCGGCCTCAGGAGTGTGGCGAGTATCTTTAGAGTGGTGCTCTTTCCGGCCCCGTTCGGCCCGATGAGCCCGAAGATCTCGCCCTCCCCAATCTGAAAGCTTATCCCCTTCAGGGCCCTGACTTTACCGTAGTCCTTCTCAAGCCCCTCGACCCTGACAGCAGGCACTTCCATCACCCCTAACCCTGTAAGCAGCGGAGCACGCCAGAACGAGCCGGGCCGGCGAACCCCTCAGCGGCCTTCACCGTTCTCACCCTCATAGATGAAGATGTCCTCAATCCTGACGTTAAAAAACCTTGCCATCCTGAAGGCGAGCTGTAGGGAGGGATTGTAGCGGCCCTTCTCGATGGCTATTATAGTCTGTCTGGTAACACCCAGCGCTTTTGCAAGCTCCTCCTGGGTTAAGCCCTTTTCCTCCCTGAGCTCGCGCAGGCGGTTTTTCATGATGACACCTCACATTCTCCTCCCGTAGTACACCTTCAGGGCAAGGCTGCCGAAGATTATCAGGGCCAGCAGGGCGGAGAGAATTTCAGTACAGAGGGCGTCTTTTGCCGCGATTATGGAGTAGTAAAGGAAGACAACATTTGTCAGAAGGATTAGTTCGAGGGTTCTCGCGGCAGCGAGCTTGGCTATCTCGTTGCCCCTCTCGTCCATGGGAACTCCGACGTTCTTCACAACACCCCTCGTGAGCAGGTAGCCGAGAATACCGCCGATGAAACCGGCCGTGAGTGCCACGAGAGCCGTCCAGTTCATTCACATCCTCCTCCCGTGACAAACCCTCGCGGCAAGCCATGAGACCGCCCAGAGGGCCAGGAGGCCCAAAAAGAGGCCCTGGAGATCCGGTTTCCAGGATTTATCGTAGGTGGCGAGCAGCATGAGTATCACCACCGCGGTCATCAGGATGTCCCCGGCCAGGGCCCTGCTCTTTATGTCTATCAGTTTCTCCCTCTCATCCGTTACCGGAACGCTGGGCGTAAGCTTTTCACGTTTTGCCCTCGCCACGAGCAATATAGGGGCGAGTGCTACTGTTAAGAGAACCAGAGTCAGCTGTATGGACAGAAAACCGGTCATCCAGAAGGCTATAATAGTTGATGCGGCGCCGAGAAGGAGGGATATCAGGAACAGCTGCAGAACACCGGCTTTCTCCTTTGAGAGATCCGGGTTCGTGAGCGCGAGTCCAGCAAAACCCCCACCGAAAGCGATGGCGAAGATTACCGTTCCAACTAAAAACGGGAACGTCCACTCCGGCATTTCATAGCTCACGACCATGCTCCCCCCGCTCGCCCGGTAGAGCCATATGAGATATGCAACATAGGTCACAGCGGACAGGAGGATGAGTAATAAAACTTCACGCTTCCAACGCTTCATTCCCATCACCGCGTAAAGTTTCCTTTACGTAAAGCTTCCTTTACATGCTTAAAAAGTTTTCGGGGGAGGCTTTTAAGGAGCCCAACCCACTATCTTGGGTGCTCGGGATGAATGGCGAGGTGTTCCTTATCGGCTTCAGCGGGGAGGAGGTTGAACTGCTCCGCTCAGCCCTCTCGGGGATAGAAGTCCACGAGATCCCGAGGGGCTGCCTTAACTGGACTCTCAGAGAGGTAATCGAGAAAAAGCCCTCCGGAAGGGGGAACTGGCACGAGAGGAAGTTCCTCGTGATCCACGGCGACAACGAGACCATAAAGTTCGTGATCTCGAAGGTAAGACCGATGAAGCTCGGGAGGGTGATCTTCGTCTCCACAACACCGATTTCGCTGGGCAGGCGGCTCGACGACCTCATAAGGGAGTGGATCGAGGAGGACGAGTACTTCAGGGCCTTCAGGGAGATGAAGAGAAAGGCGGCGGAGAGAAAAGGGCCGTATTTGGAGGTTTAGATGGTGCCGGGGCGGGGCTTTGAACCCCGGACCTCTCGGTTTCTCAGGCTCCCCCGAGGGGGAGCGGCCCTATGAGCCGAGCGCTCTGACCAGGCTAAGCTACCCCGGCACTGCCCGAGCGCTCGACCTATACCTCCCTGGGGGCATTTTTAAACCTTTCGTTCAGCGGAGGAGCCAGAAACCGATAACCGCTATCAAAACCCCCGAAACCACCGACAGCTCTCCGGAGTGCCGCACCATGGCCCTCGAAACGTCCTTCCTCTCCCTCAGGCTCCCGAAGGCGAGCAGTATCAGAAGGAGGGGGAGAATGAAAACCGCGTTGTAGAGCGCCAGGAGGACCGGAACCATTTCGGGGCTCCTGGAGATTATCGCCGCGTAGACTATGTACGGGCCAGCCGAACAGGGGAGCAGGGTCGTAGAAACGAAAAACCCGAGCAGCATGGCCCCGACAACACTCCCTCCCCGCGAAAAGGCAAGTTTCCTGAGGGTTCTCTTCCCACCGACCCTCGACCTTTCGTAGATGCCTGTCAGAACCGTGTAGGCGCCGAAGGCGATGGCGAAGTAGGCCGCCCACCTCAGCGGAACCCTTCCGGCGAGGAATGCCAGACCGAGGCCGAGGGTGTAGTAGGAGATGTAGACGGCCGAGATGAAGGAGATGCCGACGAGGTAGAAGGCCCTGCCCCCGAGTCCGCGAACCGAAAGTGCTATCAGGAGCATCGTGTAGACGGCGAAGGTGCAGGGGTTTATGGAGTCGCTCAACGAGAGGGCGAGGAATTTTGGGATGAAATCGGGCATTCCGAGGAGGACTAGGAAAACCGAGCTGAGACCCACCGAGATGATAACCGTCACGGTGAGGTAGACCAGTGCTTTTCTCGATCCCATGATAACCGGTTCCCGGGGGCTCTTTTATCCGTTTTTAAATCCAAAGGTTGTCAACCCATGGTTTAGGTGGCGGAGGGTTTTTTAGCGACTATGAGCCTGACGATGCCGTGGTAGTAGGTCTCCTCCCGTTCCACCTCAAAGAACTCTCCTATCAGGCGGTGGGTGTCCCTCAGAGGGTCATCGCTTAGAAGGAAACCGAGGAGCAAACCGAGGGGACGGAGGAAGAGGGTGTTGATGGCCCTGCTCTCACTCCGCGTGTGCTCAAGGAAAACCGCCCTGCCGCCTGGTTTGAGGACTCGATGGAGCTCCCCCATGCCCCTCTCCGGATCAGGCACCGTGCAGAAGGTGAAGGAGGAAACGACCGTGTCAAAGAACCCATCCGGGAAAGGCAGCCTCTCGACATCAGCACGCTGGAAACTGACCTCCAGTCCGAGCTTCTTAGCCTTCTCTCGGGCGACCTCAAGCATGGCCTCGCTGCCGTCAACAGCGTACAGCTCGATGCCCCGTGGATAGTACCTCAGGGTCTTGCCAGTCCCGACGCCGACCTCCAGCGTCCTGCCCTCAGCTAAGGAAACCGCCCTCTCCCTGAGGGGTTCGAAGAACCTGTCCAAGGGCCTTTCAAGCAGATCGTAGTGCCTCGCCAGCCGGTTGTACTTCTGCCAGTACACAAAAATCACCGAAAGGGGGTCACATGCCCCCGCTGACAGCCAACTCGATTATCTTCCTTATCTCCACGAGGAACTCCATCGGTATGTCCTTAAGCATCGGCTCAAGGAAGCCCTTGACGATCAGCTGGGTTGCCTTCTCCTCGCTCAGGCCGCGGCTCATGAGGTAGAAGAGCTCCTCCTCGCGTATCTTGCCTATCGCTGCTTCGTGGCTCAGTTCGGCGTCGTCAACCTTGCTGACGAGTCCCGGATACGTCTCCATCCTCGACTTATCGCTCAGGAGGAGTGCGTCGCAGCTTATGTGGCCCTTCGTCCTCGGCGCTTCAGCCGTTATGATGCCGCGCGTTATGACGGTGCTCTCGTCCATTATCACGGCTTTGCTCGCGTTTATCCCAGAGGCCCCCGGCCCCTGGAGGTACATCTCACCACCGAGGTCGACGTACCAGTCCTTCTGGCCGAGGAGGATTCCGTTCAGCTCGACGTAGCCGTTTTCATCAACCCAGTACTTCGGGTTGGCGGTGTTGCTCTTCCCTGTTCCCAGCCCGACGGTCGTGTTTATGAAGCGCGCGTTCTTCCCTATCTTAGCCCTCGTCATAGGCCTCGTGTGGACGTACTCCGGCCAGTTCTGGAGGACGGTCAGCTGGCCCTTAGCGTTCTCGCCGAAGTAGGCCTCCGTCATGTCGAGGTGGAGCGAGTGCCTGACGAGTATTGGCGCGGTACAGCCCTCTATCAGGTGAAACTCCGTGTTCGGCTCGGCGATTATGATTATGTGCGGCGCCTGGGCCAAAGCGCTCTCCTGGATTAGGAAGAACAGGTGAAGGGGGAAGGGAACCTTCAACCCCTCTTTGACGTGGAGGAAGATTCCCCCGTTCCATACTGCGGTGTGGTATGCCGTAAGCTTGCTCTCGTCAACGCGGAAGAGCCGAAGGAAGTGCTCCTTCACGAGATCCGGGTACCTCCTGACGGCCTCTTCAGTCGGGAGGACGGTTAGCCCCTTCTTCGCCCACTCCTGAAGGAACTGGTTGTAGATGACCCCCGTATCGGTCTGAACGGCTAAACCAGCGACGTACTTCTGTTCGACTTCCTCTATGCCAAGCCTGTCGAGGAGGGCCTTCAGTTCGGCCGGCAGGTCTTCGAGGCTCTCTATGTGCTCTGGAATGCCCTCCACCTCGGGCTTGGCTATGAAGTGGAGAAGCTGCTCCTCGCTTATGACGGGGTCGTTGTGGGGTGCCCTCTCAAAGGCCTCAAGGGCCCTGTACCTTATCTTAGTCATCCACTCCGGCTCTTTGTTCCTCCTCGCGAGCTCTTCAATCTGGTTCTCGATCACCGCCTTGGCGTCGGCAAGGGTTATGGTCTCACTCATCGCAACCACACTCCTCGAATATGGCCTGGAATCCCCTCTCCTCTATTTCGTTCACGAACTCGCCGCCGCGCTCCATCACTATCCTGCCGTCCTTCATGACGTGAACCCTGAACGTCCCGGGATCGAGGTGCTCTAAGATCCTGCCGTAGTGGGTGATGAGGAGCACGGCGGTTCCCGCCCTGTTCAGCTCCTCTATCTTCCTGCTTATGATGCTGAGCGAGTCAACGTCGACGCCGCTGTCCGGCTCGTCGAGTATCAGGAGCTTCGGTTCTATGAGGAGGGCCTGGAGGAGCTCAAGCCTCTTCCTCTCGCCGCCGGAGAAGCCGACGTTGACGTAGCGGTGAAGGTCATCCTCCTTGAACCACAGCTCCCCGGCCTTCTTGACGATGGCATCGTAAGCCTCCGCCGGGTCGATTCCCTTAAGCTCGACGAGAACCTGCTGAAGGAACTCGATTATCTTCACCCCCTCAACTTCTGGCGGAACCTGAAAAGCTAAGAGGATGCCCTTCCTTGCCCTCTCATCCGGCCCGAGGTTCAGTATGCTCTCGCCATCGAAGAGCAGCGTGCCTTTTGTGACCTTATAGCGCGGGTGACCTGCCAAAGTGAGGGCCAGCGTCGACTTCCCCGAGCCGTTGGGGCCCATGACTACGTGGAACTCCCCCTGCCCCACGGAGAGGTCAACACCTCTCAGGATCTCCTTGTCATCAACCGAAACGTGAAGGTTCTCAACTTTGAGCATTAGCTCACCTCCGTGGGCAACGTTAATGGGACATCTTTTAAGCATTACGGGACATAAATGTGTAAAGGAAAAACTCAGAATTCGAGGAGGCCGGTTCTAACGTCCACGGTCTCGGGGGTGCGGTATACGAAGGCCCCCTCCCCCTTGTGCACGTGCTTCCTCATGGGGCCAGGGGGAACACCATTGGCCTCATAGATGGCAGCCTGAATGTCGGGGTCGTGGTAGAGTACCAAACTCGGCCCCCCAAGTTTCATCACACTGTCGAGGGCGTATTGAGTCGCTAAAACGGTCACCCTCGCTCTCATCGGCTTCGTCAGGAGGGGGAGGGCTGCGCTGGCGGTGTCGGTGTACGAGAGAACCCCGGCGTCGCTTACGCCCACCATGGTCTCCCTCCTCTTCTCAACGGCCGCGGCAACTATCAGGAAGGCGTTGCTGGCGGTTGTTATGCTGTAGACCTTCCCGAGGTTCAGGGTGAAGCTCCCGCCCAACTTAGGGGGATCGCCGGAGTAGAGCGCCTCGTCCAGCTCCGTGTACGTTTCGGCAATGACCTCAGAGTACTTCTCCTTTCTCCCCAGGGCGTCCTCAACGCTCTCAATCCGATCCCTTAAGATGTCCGCGTAGAGCTTCTCCGTCAGGAATCTGTCGAGGCCGTAGATGGTCTCGATCACCGTCGCGGCGGTGTATGGGTCGAAGTAGCCTTTGAGGGCCATCTTTATCGGGTCGAGGCCGGCTTCCTTCCCGTCCTCTACGGTTATGACCTCTCCAACCCTCAGCTTCCCGGTCGTGTCAAATACAACCCTCTCGTAGCCTATCTCGCCGTACTTCCTGGATATGTACTCCATGAACTTTACCGGCCACTCGTCCATCCCGAAGACCTTCAGGGTTCTCCCGTGGTAGACAGGGTCGTAGAGGATCTCCTCCTCGTTCTTCAAAATCCCGACGGCTATCCTGCTGTACTTCATCCGACCACCACGGGAGTTTGGGAGGGAAGGTATAAAGGCCTTTCTAAACGACCTTCACCATCTTCTCCATCCAGGGGCTGACGCGGACGCGGATGTAACCCCTGAGCTTCCCATCCACCTCTTTGTCCCCGGTATAAACCCTTATGGCACCTTTCTCGACCTTGGAAGGAGCCGCCACGACGACGATGTTCTCCTTTGGAATCCTCCTCAGGACTTCCGCGGAGAACTGCTGGTTGCCCCTGCCGAAGAGGAAGTTCAGACCGCCGATGATGGTGACCACTATCTTTGGGCTCCTGTCAACAAAGCGGAGGAGATCCTTTTCCGCCGCGTCCTTAACGAGGAGCCTCGCCTTTCCATTTTTAACCTCGACAACGTCCACTCCCAATAGAGTTCCGGCTATGCCGAGACGGTCCTTTATCCGCTTTACTGTCGAACCGGCGCCGAGGAAGTACACACCATCCTCCTCGAGTATTTCCTCCGCAACGGCATCCGCTATGGCCTCAAGGATCTCGCCCTCGTCCACCCTCTGGGCCTCTTTTGCACCCTGGATGAGGAGCTCGACCACGGGGGTGATGGCCTTGCCGTAGTGCTTCGGCCTTATCTCGTCCCGCCTGAAGGCAGCCTCATCGAGATCCATCACGTCCCTCTCCTCAAGCCTTGCCCTTCCGCGGACGAACTCGACGAGGAGCAAAGCGGCGCTCTCAGGGGACGCGGCGAACACTCCGGAGAACATCTTAACCCCCGTGGGAACGCCGAGGATTG